>CAUSFO010000041.1:0-14766 GCA_963530895.1 uncultured Flavobacteriaceae bacterium
AATATGATTATTATTTTTTATATTTTAATCAAAAATAAATCTTTCTAAAGCAAATATCCTAATTTATAATGATATTTCCATTAGAAAGATTGTCCCTATTAAACAAGATTTTTCTTTTGTCAATCTGAAAAGTCATTTAATCCAATTTCTGAATGAATAGCTTTTCTGCAAATATATCAATATTCCCTCCGTTGTCAATCAGTATAATTTCCCAGTGCTGATGTTTTTCTGTTTTCTCTTTGCACAAAATAGACTGGATATACAGGTTGTCACCACAGTAGCAATGAGGGTTTATAGACTGCTCTCCAGCTTGGATTTTTACATTAAAACTGCTTGTGTTATGAAAAATTAACTGCTGCCGCTCCAAATCAGCATTCAATTTACTTACAGAAATTACCAAATCCTGTGGCTTTATGGGATTATCCGCATCAAAATTAAAATAGATGGAATGGATTTTCGCATCAGATAGATTGTTTATGAGTTCATTGTGCTGTATATTAGTGAGTTTCATGAATTGTTTTTTTAGTTGGTCTGAAAACTGCAGAGTCGATTATTTTCGCTGTAGAATCCTTTGTTTAGCAGTTTGCTGGTAATCTTTCTTACCAAAAATTAAATCAAATGGACTAAATAGTTTGCATTCGTTTTTGGTGACCATGTTATCATATTCAAACAAGCCTTGTACTCTTTCATCATCTAATGATAACAGGTTTTTTTCTATTATCAATAAAGCAACCAATGCCGTATTGAAAAAACAAGAAGGAAACCTCTTAATGTAGTGTAATAAATCAGGCGATAAGACTTCTGCGGCTTGAATAAATTTAAAATGGTTGGCTTGCAAATTCCTTAAAACATCATTAAAGATAGTAGTACCCATCTCTGGATATAGATGCCCAGTATTATCATTAGTCATTATTGGGAATCCATAATAGTAGTGTGAAAGTTGGAAGGAGTTTTGTGCAAAAAAAAGATTACGGAACTCTTTTGATTCGTCTTCTAACATCTTTAAAAAAGCATTACCCATCTCTTGCTCAAAAAAATCACCTACATCCTTGTTATACGACGCTAGTTGCAAATAAAATCCCTTATAATTTTGGGAATAGTCAAATCGCATTTCTGTATAGGAACTTTTGTTTATACCAAACCGTATTTTATTTTTAAATACTTTAGGGTGTAATTCGCTAGAATTATCAGCAATAAAAGCAATTAGTTTTTTTAAGAATTCATCTTTGTCCATATAAGTAAAATAAGGAAGTAAAACTACAATGAATTTGTGGTTTATAAAATATAATTTTGGAGTATTTCCATTGATATTGTTGGGAATAGGGTGCTTTTTTCTCTTCCCCATAAAATCTCAGTTTTGACATAGTTAGACAACTCTTCATGTATTTTATCTGCCGAACCAGCCATACCAAAAGAGTTATATTTATAAATCTCTTGAAGATTATTTTGTTCATTAAGTTGTTCTATAACAATTTCATAATCAGTGCTTTTATATATGTTTGTTAGTTTAACCAAAGAAACATATTGATTAACATCACCTTCATTTTGTAATCCTTTCAAAAGATAATGAAATGGATGTAAATAGATGGTTTCTATTGCTCTACTATTGGGTATGACAGAAGTAATCTCTTTTACAAAAAAGTCCTTAAACTTATGTGCAGCACAACTTTTTGTGAATAAAATTTTTGTTTCATTTAAGTCTATTTTTATCTCTTCATTGAAATCAGAGAAAAATACATCAAAAAATTCAAAAAATGTATTTCCTCGATGCTGACAAATAGAGTATAAATCGTCTGTAATCTTAATAAGATATACACTATCTATGGTATCAATAAAATCTTTCTTTAGTTTTAGCATATTGTTATCTTTTTGTAGTTTGTCTAGTTTTGCTGCTTTTAACATTAAGGATAAATTTACTCTTTTTTCGGATTTCCCTGCAAATCCATGTAGAATTTCTTTTTGCCAAGATGCACTTCTATAGAGCCTCCATAGCTATTAAAAAGATTGACCCAGTCGTATATAATAGGAATTACTTCCTTTCCTTCCGTATTTACAAAGCCCCACTTTTCATCGCGTTTTGCTTCACAAAGCCCCTTGAAAATATAGTTTCCTAATTTGTCATATATTACAGGAATCACCTCCTTACCTTGGGTATTGATGTAGCCCCATTTATCTCCGCGCCTTACTTTCGCAAAGCCATTTTCAATATCAGAAAAAGAATTAGAAAAATACTCTGCTTCATCATACACAAAGGGAGCTATTATTTCATTTTTCTGGTTGATGTAGCCCCATTTACCATTATACCACACAGGGATTATTCCTTCTCTGAAATAAGACCCTTTAACAGCTTCATATTTACAAGGAATTATTTCTTCTCCTTGGGTATTGATAAACCCAAATTTGTCATTGAGTTTCACCAAAGCAGTTCCCTTTTCAAATCGGCTCACATAATGATGAAAAATAAGCCACATGGTTTCATATTTTGGAGGAACAAGTATTTCTCCTGTTTCCTTTATGTAGCCTATTTTTCCATCTTTAAACACTACATGGATGCCTTCTGTAGGTGGAAGTATATTGGCATATATAAAGGGAATGATGACCTTGTTATCCCAGTCAATGACACCCATTTTGCCATTTTTCACTGCTCTTATTTTATCTTTGGGTTTTGGATAATAATCATCTGTGCGGATAGCATCATACTCAAAGGGAATGAGCGTTTTACCATCTTTATTAATAAATCCCCAAAGTCCATTTTTCTTGGCTTTGGTGTAGTCAGTATTGTAATGGAAGGATTCAGCTTCTTCGTATTCTGCAGGAATCAGCATTTTGCCATCTTTATCGACAAAACCCCATTGTCCCTTGAATTTTACTAAAGCCCTTGAGGAGCTGAATTTCTGAGCTTCTTCATAAAGAAAAGGAATGACATTTTCTCCTTTGGTATTAATGCCGCCCCACTTATTGTTTTTCTTTACCCAAGCGATTTTTTCAGGATAGCCAAAGCCTTGGGCATCATCATACTCTATGGGCGTTACTTTCTTATTGTCAAAGGTTACATATCCATATTTTTTAGTTTTTTTGTCTTGGACAATGAGTATATCCACAAGATTACTTTCCTTAATTGAAGAATATTGCTCCCTCCACTTTGATGCGAACTGGCGGCGGCTCATCCCTCGGAAATCCACACCGCTTGCCATTATCTGAAAATCTTCATGTATATGCTTTACACGAGTCGTATCTTGAGCAGGAAACATACTGCCCAAAAGAAATAATAAAAGTAAAAAAACTAATTTCATGAATTTATTATTTTTATTTCTTTCAATAGATAGAATTTTTACTTTTTATTGAAAAAATTATTGGTATCGTTTATGCTCTTTATGCTTTGAAAATCTCTTTATCAAAGGCATTATCCAAGATTTGTATTTCTCTACATCTAGGATTTGTGAGTCTGTATTGGCTTTGTAAGTTATCCAAATACTGAAAGGCAGGAATATAAAATTCGGTAGCCAAGCAGCGATATATGGGTCCATTTCTCCCTTCCAAGCCATGTTCTCTGCAGAAATATTGAGAACGAAAAATATGATGAATATGATGATGGAAAGAAGAATTGGCATTCCTATTCCGCCCTTTCTTACGATAGACCCTAGACTGGTTCCTATCAGCAGGAATAAAACACTCATCACCGAATACGCCAAAATCTGCTGTTGGTGCATTACTACTTTTGCATAAAGTTTGGCATGTGAGAGCATTTCTTCGTTTTTTGCTTCAATGTTTTTTTGGATGAGGTCTATTTTCTCATGTGCATTGAAGAGTATTTCCAGTTTTTTATCTTGGTTTATAGAATCTAAACTAAATGGCGCCTGAGTTTTTTTGTTCTTATTTTTGTCTTTGTTTTTATCCAAAATTTCTATGAAAGAACTGCTCTGAGAAACTAAATCTGAAGAAATTTCAGAGTATCTTTTTTGTTTTTCGGCTTTTACGAGGTCTACAGTAGAGTTGAGCTGTGCATAGTTCTGGAACTCATAGCTGTCTGTGATTTTTTCACTCTCGATAGCCTTGTCAAGAAGCTCACTGATGTCAAAATGAGACACTAAAGAATCAAACTTAATGGTCTGATTCTCCTGTCTGAAACGGTCTTGATAGTTTGGTTTAGCAAGATTATCTTCAAAAATATATCCATCATAAAGCACCATTCTCAGATAGTTGCTCCCTTGTTTGGAAACTATTTTTCCTCTTTTAGCAATGATGGTTCTTTGATCATCGAAACTACTGGCAGTTTTATTGATGAAAACACCCTCTATCAGTTCATCATTTTCTCCATAGAGTCGGTCGAATTTAATGGTTGTCCCAGGGAGTGAATTGATAAACTGCCCAGGCGTGAAATTCAGCGCCGGTTTGGAGGAAACGATGTTATACAGCATATTCTTCGCTTTTCGCTGAAAATCAGGAATTACGAAGTTAGAAAACAAAAATAAAATAAAAGCCAGAACTAAACTTGTAAGAAACAAAGGTCTTATAATTCTCATCTAAGGAGCTCCAGCGGCTTTCATCGCAGCGAGTTCATAGCGCTCCCCAAAACCTCCAAAAGCCATGATGGAGGCGAGGAGTACAGTGAGTGGGAGAACCATCTTTATGACTCCCACACTCAGATAGTAGAAAAGTTTGGTCAGTTCCCATGTTGTCAGCCCTTTACCTCCAAGATTGAACATCTGTATCCAGATGATATTCACCATGAAAATGAAGAATAAAATACTGAAAATAAATATGAAAGGACCTAAAAAGGTTTTTATAATGTATAAATCTAATTTTTTTAACATTATAACTCTGTGATTAGATAGTTTTTATAAAGGTTTTTATTAAAACTAAAAGTGGAAGGCTCTACTTTTAAGTTTTCTTTATACTGGCTGATGCTTATCGTTGTAATGTCGTTGTTATCAGCGTATTGCTCTATTTTTTCGATTTGTTTTTTTGCTTTATTAATATGCAGGAAAACATGCTTGATGCCGTTCTTTTTGGTAGGAGTCAGTTTTATAACCTCCAGATTGTTTTTATTTCCTGTATAGCTTATGTTGTAATCTTTCTTGTAAGAGTCTAGATAATTGATAGGAGAGAGCATCGCCTCAGATCCGTTTGGTTTTGCGATGGTAACTTCCATGTCTTCAGCATTGATGTTGTATACTTTATTTCCATCAAATATCTGCTCATTACCCATTATTTTGAGTTTATATTTATTCTTTGAAGCGTAGAAAATACCTGTTTGATTTTTAGAAACCTTGCCGTTGCTTCCCATTCCATACACGAATTTAAAATACATTGTGCTTTTGGATTTATAATTGGCAGAGGTTTCGTCCAATATGTTTTTGGCTTTGGTATCTACTTTTTGAGCAGCAGCCAGACTTACGATTCCTAAAGATAATATCAGTAAAGTTTTTTTGAAAAAAGTCATAATTTTAGATTTAATGAAATTAATTATTTCTAAGGCTCTCCAAAAACTGTTCCAAATGCTGAATATCAGAAATCAGCACTTCTCTAGCCTTCGCTCCGTTGAAACTTCCCACTACACCTGCGTTTTCCAGTTGATCCATGATTCGCCCTGCGCGGTTGTAGCCCAGTTTTAGCTGTCTTTGTAGCATGGAAGTAGAGCCTTGTTGTGTATTTACTACGATTCTGGCAGCCTCTTCAAATAGAGCATCCTTTTCATTTGCATCAAAATTTCCTGACCCAGCGCTTTCGTTTTCGCCCACATATTCAGGGAGTTCGTAGGCATTTGGATAGCCTTTTTGCTCACCGATGAAAGTTACCACTTTTTCCACCTCAGGCGTGTCTATGAAGGCGCACTGTATTCTAATCATGTCATTTCCATTAGAATACAGCATGTCACCTTTTCCTATCAGCTGGTCAGCGCCTGTGCTGTCCAAGATGGTTCTAGAATCTACATTGGACATAACTCGGAAAGCCACTCTGGCAGGGAAATTGGCTTTAATCATCCCTGTGATGACATTTACAGAAGGTCTCTGTGTAGCGATGATGAGGTGGATGCCAACAGCTCTGGCAAGCTGTGCTAGACGGGCGATAGGGTGTTCCACTTCTTTACCAGCGGTCATGATTAAGTCCGCAAATTCATCCACTACCAGCACAATGTACGGCAGGTAGCGATGCCCATTTTCAGGGTTTAATTTTCTTTCCTTGAATTTTTTATTGTATTCTTTCAGGTTTCTACAAAAAGCTTCTTCCAAAAGCTTGTAGCGGTTATCCATTTCAATACAAAGCGAATTTAATGTATTGATAACCTTTGAGTTGTCTGTTAATATAGCTTTTTCCGTGTCAGGGAGTTTAGCTAAATAGTGTCGTTCGATTTTGGAATAGATAGAAAGCTCCACTTTTTTAGGGTCTACCATCACAAATTTCAGTTCGCTAGGGTGTTTTTTATAAAGCAGCGAAGTTAATATCGCATTGATACCCACAGATTTACCCTGTCCTGTAGCTCCCGCTATTAGTAGGTGAGGCATTTTGGAAAGGTCAGCCATGAAGATTTCATTGGAGATGGTTTTCCCAAATACTACGGGTAGATCCATGTCTGTGGAGTGGATGTTAGATGCTTGTAGAGCAGAACGCATAGATATCATCGCTGGAGTCTGTCGCGGAACTTCTATTCCCACGGTTCCTTTCCCAGGGATAGGAGCTATTATCCTGATACCTAGTGCAGAAAGACTTAATGCGATGTCATCTTGAAGCCTTTTAATAGTAGCAATACGAGTTCCAGATTCAGGGACAATCTCGTAAAGTGTCACTGTAGGACCTATGGTCGCCTTAATTTTAGAAACACCGACATTGAAATTTTTTAGAACCTCTACGATTTTGTTTTTGTTTTGTTCTAGTTCTTCTCTATTGATGGTAATTTCCTCGTTGCCATAGTCTTTTAGTAAATCAAGGCTCGGCATCTGGAAATTAGCCAAATCTAATCTTTGGTCATAGAGACCGTGTTTTTCTACCAATTCATCAGCTTTTTTGTCTGGGTCTGTGATGATGTTAGCTGTAGGCGAAGGCTCTATGGTAATCTCGATATCATCATCTTTTTTAGGTTCATTATCAATGATGATTTCTTCATCAGTTTCGTTTTCAGGTTTTTTATTAGATGTAAGTTCATTCTTTTTTGCTAGAAATTTATCATCTATTTCGACACTAATGGTTGAGGCTTTTTTAGGCTCTTCCACTTCTGTTTCTACCTTTTCAGTGGTAGGATTTTCTTTTGCATTATTTTCAGTGATAGGTTCAGTAACTGACACTGGATTGGTGTTTTGTGCTGATATATTGGTGTTTATATCATCCTCTTCTTCATCTTTTTTGTATATTTCTTCTTGAATATCATCTTTTATGGATTGTATTTTTTCTTTCATTGTGGAGACTTTATCAGTAATATTGCTTAAACTGATATTAAATTCCAAAATGAAATACAAGGCAAAACTTAGAATAATACAAGTCCAAAGCCCAAAACTCCCTATAATGTTAGAACCATAATCATAAATCTGATAGCCGAAAACACCGCTTAGAATGCCATTTCCTTTGGTAACAGCTCCCGTGAATACAGGCAGCCACGCCAAAAAGAAAAAACTATGGGAAATGGTTTTCCATGGCTTAAATAGTTTTATTCCTAAAATCAAAGTTCCAAAAACAAAAAGCAGGAAAGCAATGATAAACGCAGAAATTCCCACGCTTTCGAATATAAATACATTTCCCAGCCAGTCGCCCATCTTGCCAAAAATATTAGTGGATTTGATTTCCTTGTCTAGGAAATTCCCTATTTGGCTTTGGTTTTCTCTCCAGCTCATTAGGTAAGAAACAAAGGAAATAATGAGTATTACTGACAGAAATATAAGCGTGAAACCAAGCGCTATTCTTGGTTTTCGGAATTTTTTTGTAGGTGTGGTATTATTTTTCATAAAAAGAATAAGTCGCAAATTTAATAATAAATTGTATAAAAATGAATAAAAAAAAGTAGCCAAGTTTATTTAACTTTGTGAAAAATTAATCTCATGGAATCCAAAAACAAATTCTTTTTAGAATCTTACAAATTAGAAATCATTAAATTCGGGAAATTTACCCTGAAAAGTGGAATAGAAAGCCCTTTTTATGTGGATTTGCGCCCACTGGCATCAGACCCGAAAATTCTGAAAAAACTAGCGGAGCATCTTTTAGAAATTTTGCCTAAGGATAATAAACTGGATTTGATTTGTGGAGTTCCCTATGCGGCACTTCCGATGGCGACTGTAATGTCTCTATTGTCCGAGATTCCATTGATAATGAAGCGAAAAGAAGCCAAAGGCTATGGAACTAAAAAACTGATAGAAGGTATCTATAAACAAGGGCAATCCTGCCTCTTGGTGGAAGATGTGATTACATCTGGAAAATCCCTTTTGGAAACAATAGTAGAGGTGGAGAAAGAAGGACTGAAAGTATCTGATATAGTGGTGGTTTTGGATAGACAGCAGGGCGGAAAGGAGCTTTTAGAACAGAAGGGCTACAGAGTTCATACATTATTCACCATTACAGAAGTGGTGAAAATCTTGCACGAAGCAGGAGAAATAGATGATGAACAGGTTGCAAAAATCCATGATTTTTTGGCGGGGAAACAAGTGAAATTTGAGGAAGAAAAAAGACTTTCTTATGAGCAAAAATTAGAAATCACAAAGCATCCCACCGCCCAAAAACTTTTGCAGATAGCAGTCGATAAAAAATCTAATCTGATTGTCTCTGCGGATGTGATGACTACCAGTGAGTTACTGAATTTAGCAGAGAAAGTAGGGCCACATATAGTAGCTCTGAAAACACACATAGATATTATAAAAGATTTTGACCATGATAAGACCATTCTTCCGCTGGTAGATTTGGCGAGGAAGCATAATTTTCTATTGATGGAGGATAGAAAATTTGCGGATATAGGTAGCACGCAGGAATTACAGTTCTCAAAAGGAATTTATCAAATCTCAAAATGGGCGGATATGGTGACATCACATCTCATAGCAGGGAAGAAATCTTTGGAATGTTTTAAAAATGTGGGAGTTATAGCGATTTTGGGAATGTCTTGTGAGGGGACACTTACAGATGTTCATTACCAAGAGGAAGGACTTAAAGTTATTGAAAACCAACCTAATATAATGGGCTGCGTGGCGCAGAGAAAAATAAGCAAAGAAATGTTGCTTTTTACTCCAGGGATTAGTTTAGAACAGGTTGGTGATGACAAGGGACAGCAGTATAATATGCCAGACTATGTTTTTCTCAATCTGCATACGGATTTTATCATCGTGGGGCGTGGAGTTTATCAGGCAGAAGATGCTGAAAAATCATCAAAAAATTACAGAGAAATAGGCTGGGAGGCTTATGAAAAATCTTTAAAATAAAAATTAAAAATGTTACCTTTGCAAGGTGCAGATTTTACAAGACCATTTGAACGAGCTGGAATTTCCTAAATTATTGGAGGAAATTACACCTTATGCATACTCGCCGAGAGTAGCTGAAAAAATATCAAACATAAAGCCGCTTCCACAGAAAGAAGCGGAATTTTTGCTGAAAAAAACTTCGGAATTTTTGTCTTCCTATGAGAGTGAAAATTACATTCCCTTTGATGAGTATGAAGATATAGAAGAGCCTCTGAAACTGATGCTTATAGAAAATTTCAGACTAGAAGCATCGGCTTTTTTGAGAATCCGAAAAATTACCGAGCAAATAGGAAAATTACAATCGTTTTTCCCGAAATTCTCTGAAAACTTCCCGAATTTAGAGGAGGAAATTAAAGGGCTGGAATTTAGAAAAGAGATTATAGATAAAATTTCAGCGGTTTTCAATCGTTTTGGAGAAGTTAAAAACGAGGCATCGCCACTTTTGAAGGAAATTCGTGAAAGCATTTCTATTGCTAAAAAAAATATTCAAGAAAACTTTAATAAATCCCTGAATCACTATGCCCAGCAGGATTTCCTTGATGAAATCCGCGAAAGTACGATAGAAGACCAAAGGGTTTTGGCGGTGAAATCAGGATTTAAAAAACGAGTTTCAGGGCGTGTTTTAGGAGTTTCCAAAACGGGTTCTATCACATATATCCAGCCTGACAGCGTTGTAAGGCACTATCACCAGCTCCGCGAAAGTGAAGAAGAGCAGAAAAAGGAAGTGGATAGGATTTTGAGGAAGCTGACATCAGAAATTGCTGAATTTCATTCTCAATTATCAGATTATCAGGAATATCTCTATAATCTTGATACCACAAGAGCCAAAGCGAAATTTGCTGAAAAAATCAATGGTGTTTTACCTAAAATCAATACCCACAAAACGCTGAAACTTATCGATGCTTATCATCCACTTCTTTGGCTGAGAAATACGCAGGAAAACAAAGAGATTTTTCCTCAGACGCTGCAGCTTTCGGAGAAAAATAGAATTATCTGTATATCAGGGCCTAATGCAGGTGGTAAGTCCATCACTCTGAAGACTTTGGGACTGCTTCAGCTGATGATACAGTCAGGGATTTTGGTGCCTGTTCATCCGCGTTCGGAAATGTTTTTCTTTGATAAACTGAGGACGGATATAGGTGACAATCAGTCCATTGAAAATCATCTTTCTACATATTCATCAAGGCTGAAAAAAATGAGCCGAATAGTGCGGGAAGCAGATGAGAACACATTATTGCTGATTGATGAATTTGGGACGGGCTCAGACCCAGAGCTTGGTGGAGCGCTGGCAGAGGCGTTTTTGGAATTCTTTTATGAAAAAGAGAGTTTTGCAGTGATTACGACCCATTATACCAACATAAAATTGGTAGTAGAGCAGCTTCCTCACGCCCAAAATGCAGCGATGCTCTTTGATGAGGAAACGCTGGAACCGATGTATAAACTAGAAGTCGGTCAGGCAGGAAGTTCCTTTACTTTTGAGGTTGCGGAGAAAAATAATATTCCTAGATTTATCATACATTCCGCGAAGAAAAAGATAGAAAGAGATGTGGTGAATTTGGATAAAACGATTGTCAAACTTCAACAGGAGAAATTTGAGGTTGAAAAACTAAAATCTGACCTTACTGAAAAACGAGAAATTACCCAAAACAAAAGAGAAAACCTCCAAAAACTAAACGAACAGCTTCAGCAGAAACTTTATAATTTTCAGAAACTTTATGAGGAGGAACATAGAAAATTACAATTTGGGACAAGGATACAGAGTTTCATAGATGATTACGCAAAAGGGAAGTCCCGAAAGGATATTGTGAAAGATTTTATCAAAATTCTGGAACAGGAGAAATTTAGAAAAAACCAAAATACAGAGAAAATAGAAGCTGAAAAACTGAAAGTGGTAAAACGAAAAGTAACACAGGAGCTGAAAAAAGAATCTGTGATACAGACCATAACAGAAACTCAAGAAAAATTACAGGAACGAGAAAGAAGAGAAAGAGCTCTTTGGCTGAAAGTGGGACAGCGAGTGAGAATCATAGGAAGCACAAGCATAGGAACGATAGAAAAGATAGATTCCAAAACCAATAAAGCCACAATAAACTATGGTCTTTTTAAGACACAGATAAGCACGGATGAATTGGAAAGAGTATAATTTATTCGTTTGATAATTAGGTTTTTATTGAATAAAATATTTCCTTGTAGACACTTTGTAGACGCTTGGTTTTTTCTTTGAAAGAACGAAAATTATAGATTTGCACTAACAAAAAATTAGCATTTAATTATGACTTGGACAGAGATTTTAGCTCCAATAAAAAATACAGAATATTTTACCACACTTTGGGAAAAAGTAAAAGAGGAATATCAAACAACAAAATGTTTTCCTCCTAAAAATCAGATTTTTAGAGCAATAGAACTTACGCCTTTTGAAGAGGTTAAAGTCGTGATTATTGGGCAAGACCCATATCATAATGATAATCAGGCAAATGGGCTTTGTTTTTCGGTTTCGGATAAAGTTACAGCACCGCCATCACTTAAAAATATTTTTAAGGAGCTGGAAGATGATTTAGGAATAAAGAAAACTTCTAACGAGCTGGAAATGTGGGCAAAACAAGGAGTTTTGCTCTTGAATGCTACGCTAACAGTACGGGCTCATGAGGCGAACTCACACAAAGATTTAGGGTGGGAGAAGTTTACAGATTTTATTATTAAGGAAATTTCAGATAAAAAGGAGAATGTGGTTTTTGTGCTTTGGGGTGCTTTTGCGCAGAAAAAAGCAGGATTGATAGACGCTAGCAGGCATTTTATTATTCAGTCTGCCCACCCATCGCCGTTTTCCGTGCATAAAGGCTTTTTTGGAAGCCGTCCTTTCTCTAAAATAAACCAATTTTTGGAGGAAAAAGGTAAAGAACCGATAAACTGGTAAATTATTTAAAAGTAAAACATTGAAAATTAGATAAATTAAAAATTAACATTATGACAGAACAGCAGATTTTAAAGAAAATAGATGCTTGGGATGAGCAGGATAAAATTCAGGCGATTGTAGATTTCGTGGAAGGGCTTCCTGTAGAGCAAAGAACTACGCAGGTTTTGAGTGAGCTGGCTCGTGCGTATAACAATCTCTACTGGCTTGACCAGACAGAAGAAAACAAAAACCACCTAAGAAAAGCAATAGAGGTGTTCAAATATCTAGAAGATGAACTTTCCGAAGAGGCAGCATGGAACTACCGTATCGGTTATTCATATTTCTTTTTGGATGATAAAGCCAATGCTAGAAAGCACTTCGAGAAACATGAAGAACTGGGCGGATGTAACAATGCTTATGAATTCCTTAATTGGCTGAATATTGCTGAGAAAAAAGGTATTCCTACATATGATGTATATACAGGAGGAAAAGGTGAAGTGGAATATGATTTAGAAGTTTTTGTAGACCTTCTAAAAGAAAAAGCGCCTAAAATGGCTGAAAAACTAGGAAATCCTGCAACAGAAGCAGAAATATCTGCACTGGAACAGAGATTAGGTTTTGAGCTTCCAGAATCTTTCAAACAGCTGCATAGAACTTTCAGCGGACAGAAAGAAGATGTGCCGTTTTTTGCGGTGGGAGAAGGACAGAGTTTTGTAGGAATCAATGAAGTAGAGCAGGTTCAGGAAGAAATTATTTCTTACTTGAAAAAACATTACGGAGAAAACTGGGCAGACCTAAAACTTCCAGAGGAGAATTTTGAGGATGATTATCTTGTTAAAAATACACTTTATACCCGTAAATGGATTCCTATCTTGAAAGGGGATGGCCTTATCTGTATGGATTTAGACCCTGTGGAGGAAGATGGGCTTGCAGGGCAGATTATCATGGTTTCCCTTGCAGAAAATATAGAGGACTACTATTTGGGACACCTTCAGTTCAGAATGAGAGCTTGGGTAGATTACATGAATGATTCTATTTCATCTGGGCGATTGAGCTATGATGAAGAAGAGGATATTATGAAATTTGAAGGAAGAGATTCTGGATTCCCAGCTTATTATGATGAGGAAGACAGAACGGCTTTGGAGAAATATATCGCAAAGGAATTTGGTGAGTTTAATGATGTATTCCATGAGCTGGAATCTCCTGATATTCACTGTGATGTGTATATTATAGAGCCTACACCAGAGGCTAACTACTACACGCTGGTAACAGGTGGAATGGGTGCTTATATGATGAATGTTCCAGCAGACTATCCATACGCACCACACATGGAGCTGGCAATCAATCTGCCGCCAACTTGGAATATAAGAAGCGAAGAAGAGAAAGATTATTGGCCTATCCGTTGGCTGAAAATTTTGGCTCGTCTGCCTATCAATCACAATACTTATTTAGGAAATGGGCACACTATCCCATCCAATGAGGCTTTTGAAGGAACTAATTTCAAAGGTGTGATTCTCGTAGCAGCTCAGTCTAATGAGAAAAACGAGGATGGAGAGAACCTTCCAGCTATTGTGGAGCTTCCAAGCGAAAGAAGAGTTGAGTTTTTCTATATCCAGCCGTTGTATGAGGAGGAAATGGATTTCAAATTAGACCAAGGAACAGATGCTCTGTTTGATAAATTTATAGAGCAGGATGTACCATATCCGCCAGTAGTGGATGTAAACAGAGTAAATGTCTGTGAAGGCTATGCGCCAGCAGAAAACCCAAATCTTTTGGATAATGTGGCATGGGCGTTCAATGATAAAATTTACGAATCTTTACAGAATTTCTGGATGGCTGTCTATGATTACAACGAAGATATAGACAATAATCTGGATGATTACGCACCACATTCTACAATTTTCAACTCTAAAAAAGTGAAAGTAATGTATGAGGCCTATATCAAGGATGAAAAATCGCTTTGGAAGTATGAAAAACTTCTCAATCCAGATACTTTCGATGGTGAGCCTGAAGATGACGGATTGTATTATGCTGAAATCATGGCAGAATGTGAGGCTTATGAAGACCATTTCGGAGCAATAGAACTATTGCAGTGGATTCATAATTCATTGGCTAGTAAAGAATTAGGAGATCATATATTCTTTGAAGGCTTCAGTATCGAAGGCTACGAAGAAGATGGAACGCCTGTAATTAGCTTACACTTAGGAAGTTAATAATCAGTGATAGATAAAGAAAATCCCTTTGATGAAAACTCAAAGGGATTTTTTATTGATAAATTTAAGCAAAGTCAATATCTATATAAGGAATATTCTGATTTTTAAGTAAGTTTATTGTAGCGTTATCAAATGGTCGTTTACAATCTAGCACGATTAAATATTCTAGATTTTTAATATTAGCCAGTTCATTCACATTTTTAAGGTTAAAACAGGAAACTAAGTC
>CAUSFO010000042.1:0-14695 GCA_963530895.1 uncultured Flavobacteriaceae bacterium
GACGATTGCTTACCTAAATGAGTTCTATCACTTCCTCACTAAAAAGCCTATTCTACTGAGCCGAGCCAGTGTAAAAGGTATTGAAGATGAATACGATTGCACGCGGTTTAGCCACGAAAAAAGTGCGCGTGAATTAGGAGCGAGTTTCCGTCCTTTCGCTGAAACCCTAAAAAATACTATTGCTTGGTATCGAGAAAACAATTGGATAAAGTAAATATTGATAGTTGCCTTATCACAGGACAAAATCCTCAATCAGCGAAGAGCGTAGGCGAAGCCATCGTAAAAGAACTGAAAAAATAATTGATAAACACCTAATAACTTGGGCATATAAGTATCAAAGGATATTTGTATGCCCATTTTTTGTATTTTTGTTATAAATTTTTCACAAATGAAAGCACTTATCATTGGCGGGACAGGCGCTACAGGAAAGGATTTGGTTTCGTTGCTTTTAGAAGATGATACCATTTCGGAGGTGCATAGCTTTGTGCGCAGAGCACCTTCATCAGCCCACCCAAAACTAAAATCTCATGTGGTGGATTTTGAACAGCCAGACACATGGGCAGAGCTGCTCCACGGAGATATTGCATTTTCCTGCTTGGGAACTACCCTTGCGCAGGCTGGAAGCAAAGAAGCCCAGTGGCGTGTAGACTATGATTATCAGTGGCAGTTCGCAGAAAGATGCCGACAAAACGGCGTTCCTGCTTTCGTGCTGGTGTCTGCTGCGGGAGCAGATGCTAAATCAAGTATGTTTTACAACAAAATGAAGGGAAAACTAGAAGACGCAGTTAAAGCCCTGAACTTCCCAAAACTCCTTGTTTTTCAGCCATCTATATTGGTTCGTGGACATTCTGACCGTACAGGCGAAAATATAAGCATGAAAGTCATCAACTTTTTAAATAAAATAGGACTTTTCAAACGATACAAACCCATGCCTACATCGGTCTTAGCAGAGAAAATGATAAAAGCCGCTAAGGATACTAAACAGGGAACCCACACCTTTACTTTGAATAAAATTTTTGAGATATAACTAACCAATTTTCATTAAATAAAAATGGCTTACAGTACAGCTCTTGCGGATAGGATTCGGGAATATTTAGCCGAAATTCCTAATATTACAGTGGAAGAAAAAACGATGTTTGGTGGTTTGGCTTTCTTGGTAAATGATAAAATGTGCATCAACATAGGCGAAGATGTTCTGATGTGCAGATTTGACCCTGAGCGGACAGAAGAAATAGCCGAACGACTGGGTTTTCTTCCCGTAATAATGAGAGGAAAAGAGCTCAAGGGCTATTGCTATGTGGAAGAATGCGGATTTAAAACGAAAGAAGATTTCGTTTTTTGGTTGGAACTTTGTCTCGAATTTAACAGCAGAGCAAAAAGTTCTAAAAAAAGAAAATAGAAACTATAAGTTTTTGAATAGCAAATCCCTGAACTTGCACCACACAAATTCAGGGATTTTTTTGTTATGATTCTTGGCTATTCGCTTTTTCTATTTGTTTGTGAAGGGTTTTTAATTCTCTTTTGAGTTTTCTTTCTTGGTGTTTGGCGCCTCGTAGAATTATTTTAGCGAACTTTCTTTGCTTTTTACTGATATTTTCATCAGATGCAAACAAAGCTTCTTTATACTTTTTTTCTAAAAATTCTTTGGCTTCTTTTTTCAGTTTGATTGTTTTGGCGAGTTTCTTTTCCAACTTCTCATTTTCGGCTTGGAGCTGAGCAAGTGTCGAGGTTTCTTCTTGGGTTTGCGCCATCGCAAAGCCTCCTAAAAAGAGTGTAAAAAGAACTGCTATCAAAAATCTTTTCTTCATTTTTTGACATTTTTAAAGGGCGCAAAGATAATATTTTTTGTTATTCAGTTTTTAATAATTTTACACTACCCTTTTTTCTTTTGAGTTTACGCTTCATTCTATTTTGAAAGAACTAAAAACTTGCTTCATCATTAGCTTGTTGAATATTGATTCTAATTCTTCTGAGCCATAATCCTACGCCAAGATACAACAGACAAGGAATAATCCCTGAAACGGGCGAAATAAGGATATGTTTACCTGTTTCTATAAGAATATGCTTATCATATATCAGGCTGTTGATAGTGGTATCCTCTATGGCGTGCATCCATACCCCAGCCCATATCGACTTGGTAAGGCGGAAAAGTTCGGTATACATCACTGTCCACGAAGTGCAACACACCAATGCCATTATGCAGAAAGTCACCTTGTCATAAGGAAAAACTGCAAATAACTGTTCTGGTTTTAGAAAATAGAAGAAGTAAGGCCAATGCCACGAGCACCACACTACCCCCACGATGAGATAAAGCCACACATCTTTAATCTTCAAACTGAGCAAACGAGCCGTAAGATACCCTCTCCAAGATGATTCTTCAAAGAAATTCTTTACAAATTCCGCCAATACAAAAATACCAAAACCTCCGAGATAGTCTGCCCAACGGATTTGTACATTCAGCCACCCAAAAAGCTCTCCTATAAGCAAGGTAAGGGCTATCACCACAGGATAAATAAGAGTAGCCACACCATACCAACGGAGGTTTTTCTTGATAAGCGGACGCAAACCTGCATCGCGCCAGCCATCGCCCATCAAGGCCCGCAACAAGAGCCAAGTAAGCACTGGAGCAACGATAAAAATACCCATTCCGCTAGTACCATTGCTGGTGTCACTGAAATCACCTGTTGTTTCACCTGTAAGAGAATCTACCCATACGCCTACCCAGCCACAGCTGAGGGCTATGAGAATAAAAATACATAAATTCCGAATTGTTCGCGTTTGATTTTTCATCTTTAAAAATATTTATATAATTTTGGTGTAAAATTATTTCAACAAGTATCTTTCTCCAATACTGAATAATAACCATTTTTAAAGATGAAAACTGATAAAAGCATAGAGGAAATCGCACAGGAACACCTTCCCTATATGAAAATCTTGGAACAAGCAGGAAGTTTCGCGGTTTTTCTGTCAGATAGATTTGGGCATTACTATTATGCAACTGAATATATCTATACACCTCAAGAGCTTGATATTGAGAAATTAGTACATCCTGATGATTTAGAGGTGGTAAGAAAAATTGATAAAAAAGTATGGGAGTTTTTGGATACGCTCCCTGAAGAGGAAAAGCTGGCCTACAAATACATCTATGAACTGAGAATCTTGGATAAAGGAAAGTATGTGCGAATGATTTATCAAATGCGGATATTGGCCTTTAAAGATGATAATTTTCTAGCGATGGGCATCATAGACCTCGCTCCTGAACAATCGGCAAACACTTCTGTGCGTTTTCAGGTAAAAAATTGTCTCACTGATGAGATAGTGCCTTTCGCGATTGAAAGCGCTACCGATGTCCTGCTCACTCCGCGCGAGAGAGAGATACTCACCCTTGCCAAAGAGGGAATGTTCAGCAAAGAAATCTCCGAAAAACTGAATATCAGCATACATACCGTAAACCGCCACAGACAGAATATCCTTGAAAAACTACAAGTGGATAATATGATTGAAGCCATAAGATAATTGAGTCCTAATTTGTATCTTGAAAATTCAAGTTAATGACAATTCCAGAGAGTTTTAATTAACTAATAAACAGATTACTATGTATAATTTTAACGAACTTGATGCCCTTACCGATCGCCTTTTAAACAATGAAATTCAAGCGTATGACCTGCCTTATTATATAGAACCAATGCTTGAAGGTGCTACTCTTATCGATCTGCTCAAAGCTTATCTAAATGATGCCATTACCCATAAAAATGCCAGTCGTATAGAGTGTGTTATCATTCTTGCAGGAGCATTGGGTGAGGATAAAAAGCTGTTGCCCCAATACGAAAACTTGCTTTTGGAAGATTGGCATCACAGTCACGAAGATCTTGTGGATATAATTGAATCTTATGGTAATGCCTCGAATGTTACTACTTTACAAAAGGCTTTCAGCCTCTCCCTGCCTTATATGGAGTATAACCATCATTATTCTTTTCATAGGAAGCTGCTCTATGCTATTTTAAAGTTAGCACCTGAGCAATTTACCCAAATACGCAAGGCTGTACAAGGCAAACTTTGTCCAGAATTGAAAAAGGAATCGTTTAAATAACCACACTATGACCTCAGACGAATTTGCAAAGAATTTTTATATCGAAAAACTAAATTTTCTAAAATCCTGCTTTGAAGAGCATCCCAAACACCCCAGCGCTGTAAATGCTAAAATAAAAGAAATGGCGCTTGATAGCACTCAGCAAGAACAGCTCAAAGAAGTAATAGACACACTCTTGACAGATGTATTTTACAGCGTTCTATTAGGTTTAGATGGCGAAAATCCCATAGGCAACACCCAGCAGACTTACAAAATATATGATGAAGAAGGCAATCTTATTTCTGATTGTGGCGAATTAGAAGCCAGCGCTTATGAATACTTTCACGAGCGTAAATATGAAATTTAAATTCTTGAAAACAATTTAAATTTTCTCATCGGTTAATTAGTATCTTTGTTTCATATTAAAAATAAAAAATGACCAAATTCATTACCCAAAAAGACCAAATCATCGCACAAATGCGTGCTGAACTATTGGCTACCGCAACAGAAGACCGCTACTATACAGAAGAAAATATAACCGATTGTAACGCGCATTTGGAGGCTTTCCTTACACAATTAGAAAAATCTGACCAAGCTCCTGATAAGCAGACTTATCTTTCAGAAACTATACAAACCCTTTGTGAGCAACTCTCCACCTTCAACGATCCCGAGGAAGAGGAAATGCCTGAGTATCTTTGGGGTTTTCTTTACAATGGTTATACGGTGGAACTTTCTAACTTCATCCGTGATGCGGCTTTGGCGTATGGTTTTGAGACACCAGCACCTACGGTAATTGCACTGCATAATTGTAGCGTGGAAATAGATGATTTTGATTGTTTTTCAGTAGTATTAGGAAATGAGGAAGATAAATTTGCATGTTTGGAATACGACCCTAAAACACATCAATATTTCTATGATGAAAACCCTTACGGAGACACCTATCCCCTCCCCCTTTACAATGTGCAAGTAAATGCCGATTATAGCGAATTATCCTTTGAAGTACTTTCAAAATGGAAAATAGAACGCTTCCAGTTCTTGGCTCAGTATCCATCGGACAAGATATGGATTAAAACTATTTATGATTTGCATACTAAACAAACCCTCTTAAATAGGCGAGAAAAGCACTGGAGCACAATTACATTGGGAACAGAAAAAGGTAAATTATTTGAGCTAAGAACTACTCAATATGACAATGAAGGACATGTAATCCCTTCTGCTGAAGAAGGCGGCGGCTTTAGTGTGTTTACTATGGGAATCAATGAAGAGAACCAATTACAAAGTCGTAATGAAGTTGCCGATACAAAGATTTTGTTTGAAAAAACATTCTTTAGAGATGCTCGCGAAGAAGAATGGCGACTCTATGAACTTCAAAACATCAGTATAAAAAACGGGATAGTAACCATTACTTCTACAGATGAGGTCATAACTCGTGACCAAAATTGGGAACTGATAAGAGGAAATATTGCTCCTATAAATCTCAGCTACGAGCTGAAAAACAGTGATTTTGTATTAAATTTCATTCAAAAGGTTATAGAGACAATAAACTAATTATCATCGTTTTGGTTTTATAAACTAAAAAGAAACAAATATGAAACAGAAATTGCGCAGATTGATTCATAAAGACAAAGAGTATTTGTATAGAATAAATACAGTCTACAACACGAAAAAAGACAGCACCTCTTTGCTCTCTGTGCGTATCTTTTTGGAAGGAGAAAAAAACACGCCTTTATGTATCGATTTCATCACCATTGATGATAAATACATGGGACAGCCTCTCAATGGCAATATCAATTTACTGAACAAAAACACACAAACCAAAGAAACCATAAACCTCAACGAGCCCAAATATATCCCAAAACTGATTGACTGGGGAGAGGAGCAAGGCTGGAAAGGAGACAACAAAATCTCGCCACTAAACGGACTTCTTTTCTTGGAGCTTTTAGGGTATGATATTGCTCCCATACAAACCGATTGAAAAAGCCCACACTACTGATTAGTTCTAGTTATTTTCATTGTTAATTCATTAATTTTTATATCTTTGCGTTACAACATAAATGTATTGAAATCAATATTATTTTTATTATTTCCACTTTTTCTTTGGTATTAAACCTTTTTAAACAAAATTAAAATCAAGTTCTTATGAAACAATATAAAATTAAAGATTTTACACAGCACACTGAGGACCCTACTTCTTATGATGGGACGGTGGTTATCAATGGAGAAGAATTAAGGGTGGACATCATCCTTGAAGATGAAGGCGACACTGAAAAGATAGAACAGCAGATGAACACCTTTATCAGTGAGATAGACTCCCTATCACAAAAAGCAAAAGAATGTATTGCTGAGAAATTTTTAGACCTCTACAATGACAACTGGCGTTTTGGTGGTGATGACGAGGATGATGAAGACAAACCTGAGCTTACTAAAGAGGAATTTATGGAAGGCCTTAGCTTGCAGAGTCTCTTATTTTACAGCGAGGATGTAGAAGTCTTCTTTGATGACAACGATATGTTCTTAGGACACTCACTTATCGCCTCAGACTTTGATGGTGAGAATTTCAATGATGCCCAAATGTTTGGATAATTGATTGAAAATGACTTTAGAAACTATCATTACCCATTGTAGAAATCGTTTAGCCTCATTACCCGATGCCATACTTATAGGCGAAATCCCTGAAGGTGCTGAAAGTATTCCACAAAAAGTGTCACAATACATAGCCCCTATACATAGTGCTTTTTTAAAGCTTTGCAATGGTGGAACTTTTGGTGATATCATTCTGTGGAGCGTAGAGGAGCTGTTGGAAAACCAATATCGCATTCCTGCCGAACAGCCTTCTTGGTATGAAATAGGACAACTTTTGTATGAGCCGATTTTCCTTGATAAACATACCCAATGTGTGATATTTCCTGCCGATGTCTATGAAGGGATTGAGGGCATTGAGGTTGATTTTGATACTTTTGTAAGAGAATATATTTTCGGGAACAAATACAAAGAAAAAATTATAGGCTATGACAATGAGGATGATGATTGGTCAGCATTTTTAAGTGATTCTTTTGTGAGTTAAGCTTTCTTAAAAGAAGCCACAGCCTCACCAAGTTCCTTTATAATCATTGCAAGAGTTTTATCATCCAAAGAAAAAGTGAGTTCATATGGTTCTTCGCCATAGGAAACAGGCGCTATATCATAACATAGCAGCATTGTAAGTTTTTTATTTTGATATTCAAAAGCTAATTCTGGCTCTATAAAACCAATTTCTGTGGATTTCTCTTTATCGACTGAAATCTGCTCAAACCATTCTAAAAGACCCAGCAACTCAAAAAAAAGCATACACTCACTTACTCGTGTATAATATTTTCCTTCTAAATCATCTTTCACCTTCACTTCTACTTTCAGCCAATCTTCAAAATTCCCCTTCCTATCTCGGTGCCCATGAATAGAAAAAATGATTTTTTGATAAGCATTTTGGATTTTGAACATGATTTTTTTCTGTTGCATTTCTTAATTTCTTTCCTTGAAACAAAGATAAACTAAAAATTCTCAAACATAATAACCGCTATTCACGACTAATAACCATTTGTCATTTTAAAAATCTTATAATTCTTGTTAAACTTAGTTAAAACCAATGAAACAAGATTGTTTTTGCATTAAATTTGTATCAACAAAATCAAAATAAATACAACATTTATATGAAAAACCAATTGAAAAAACTTGCTCCTTTTGCATTAGTAGGAATACTTTCTGGGGCGACGACCTTTAGAGCAATTAACTATTTTAATGAAGAACAAAATAACGCCGATTTTTCTTATTTCTCCACTTCTGGGAAAAACGCCATCCCAGCAGGGCTGAACGGAGCGTCTTCTGACAACTTCGTAAAAGCTTCTAAAACAACAGTTCCTGCCGTAGTTACGATAAGAAACTACCAAAACAATACGCCTTCCTCTGGAAGATCTATGGATCAGGATATTTTTGAATTTTTCTTCGGAGATGGATTCAGAAATAATAGAAGCCAAAGACAAGAAGCACCAAAAGACCTGCCTTCTGGGCTGGGTTCGGGAGTTATCATTTCACCTGATGGATACATCATATCAAATAACCATGTGGTAGCAGGAGCTAGCAAACTGGAAGTAGTTCTAAGCAACAAGAAAACTTACACTGCGACACTCATCGGAACTGACCCGAGTACAGACATCGCACTACTAAAAGTAGAAGACAAAGGACTTCCTTATCTTAACTTTGCGAACTCGGATTTAGTTGAGGTAGGACAATGGGTTCTTGCCGTGGGAAATCCATTGGGGCTTAACTCTACCGTTACGGCGGGAATTGTGTCTGCAAAAGGCAGAAATATAGACCTTCTCAGCCAGCAAAGTAGAACACCGATTGAAAGTTTCATCCAGACTGATGCTGCCATCAACAAAGGAAACAGTGGAGGTGCGCTAGTAAACCTAAACGGAGATTTGATTGGGATAAACTCTGCAATCTCTTCATCTTCTGGATATTACGAAGGATATGGATTCGCTGTGCCTGCTAATTTGGCTAAAAAAGTAGTAGAAGATATCAAGAAATTTGGTCTTGTTCAGAGAGGATTCTTAGGAGTTGGGTCTTTAGATTTGTCTAATGATTTACAAGTTAAAACATACAACCAAAGAAACAAAACCAGCCTAAAATCTGGAAAAGGTATCTATGTCACAGATGTTGCTAAAAACAGTGGTGCAGAAGATGCAGGAATCAAAACAGGAGATATCATCACTAAGATTGATAATGTAAACATCGATGGATTCTCTGACCTTTCTCTGGCTATCGGCAGCAAGAGACCTGGAGACAAAGTTTCTGTAACCTACATAAGAGGCGGAAAAGAGCACAAAACTACTGCAGCTCTAAAAGACCAAAAAGGAAACACTTCTCTACGAAGCAAAGCTGACCTCAGCGTAACTGAAAAATTAGGAGGTGAATTTGAAAGCCTAAGTGACCGAGTAAAAGTAAGCTATGGACTGAGCAGTGGTGTCATCGCTAGAAACATCGTAGATGGCGGAGAACTCTCCAAAATAGGTATCGTGGACAACTATATCATCATGGAAATAAATGGAAAACCTGTTAATTCTCAAAGAGATATAGAAAATCTACTGAAAAATTACAAAGGAACTGTTTCTGTGGTTTATCTTGATGAATACGGAAGAGCCACTAGAAGAGGTTTCACTATGCCTTAAAACATAATTTTTAAACTTATATTTGATTAAAATCCTACAAGAATCTAAAAGATTTTTGTGGGATTTTTTTCTTGAAGTTTCATTTTTTCTACAAAAGTAATATCTTTGTGCCTATGGATTATAAAAAACTATTTATCCGAGGTATTTCATACAGCCAGACTCAGTCTGGTGCCTATGCCCTATTGCTGGAAGAGCCAGAAACAGGGATAAAACTACCCATCGTAATCGGTAATTTCGAAGCTCAGTCTATCTCTATGGGACTAGAAAAAGATTTTAAGCTTACTAGACCGCTTACTCATGATTTATTTGCAAGATTTATAGAAGACACCCGCTATATCATAGAATCCGTTGTGATTTATAAGATAGTAGACGGGGTATTTTTTTCTAATATCAATTTTACCAATAGGCTCATTGGGGATAGTATCACCCTAGATTCTAGAACATCTGATGCAGTAGCGATGGCAATAAGGTTTGATGCGCCTGTATATACCACTCAGGAGGTCTTGGATGAAGCAGGAATTTTACTAAATCTACAGGAAGAAGATGATGAGGACGAAATAGAAGAAACATTCCCAGATGTCATCACAGAACCAGTAAAAAGCATGCAGGAACTACAGGAAGAACTAGATGAAGCCGTAAAAAATGAGGATTTTGACCTCGCTCTAAAAATTCAAGAAGAAATAAAAAATAGAAATCATAATATAGAATAAACCAAAGAAATGAACATTAAAATCAGACTTATCATTCTAAGTTTCCTCCAATTTGCAGTTTGGGGAGCCTACCTTACTTCCATGGGAAATTATTTAGGTTCTATCGGACTTGGGCAGCAGATTGGGCTTTTTTATGCCATGCAGGGCTTTGTATCCATTCTGATGCCTGCCATTATGGGGATTATCGCAGACCGCTGGATTCCTGCACAAAAACTTTTGGGAATTTCCCACCTCATCGCAGCTATTTTCTTAGGAGCGGCAGGATATTATGGCATGCAGCATAGCGACAGCACGGACTTCACTACTCTTTTTACTTTGTATTCTCTGAGTGTAATGTTCTACATGCCGACTATTGCCCTTTCTAATTCGGTAGCTTATTCTGCTTTAATCAATAATAATTTTGATACTATAAAAACCTTCCCTCCCATCAGAACTTTTGGGACGATAGGTTTCATCGTTGCGATGCTTTTTGTGAATTTTGCTGGATTTGAAAATGGTAGTTTCACTCTTAATTTTTCTAATTCACAAGGATTTGTAAGCTTCCAAAACACCTATGCTCAGTTTTTTGTATCGGCTTTCTTGGGAATTGTGCTGTTTGCTTATTCTTTCACTTTGCCGCACTGCCCTACCAATAAATCTGATGAAAAACAGACGCTATCCGATGCCTTAGGTCTGAAGGCTTTTGCTCTATTTAAGGACAAAAAAATGGCGATTTTCTTTGTATTTTCAATGTTACTAGGAATTTCCCTACAAATTACCAACGGCTACGCCAATCCTTTCATTACGAGTTTCAAAGATATTCCTCAGTATGCAGATTCTTGGGGTGCTAATAATGCCAATGCCTTGATATCACTTTCGCAAGTTTCAGAAACACTCTGTATCTTACTGATTCCTTTCTGTTTAAAGAGATTTGGAATAAAGAAAGTGATGCTTATGGCTATGTTTTCTTGGTTCCTAAGATTTGGGCTGTTCGCTGTGGGAGACCCCGGTAGTGGAGTTTGGATGTTCATCCTTTCCATGATTGTTTATGGTGTTGCTTTTGACTTCTTCAATGTTTCAGGTTCGCTTTTCGTAGACCAAGAAACTGATGCCAATATCCGCTCATCTGCACAAGGTGTTTTCATGATGATGACCAATGGTTTAGGCTCTACTATCGGTATGCTCGTAGCTGGAGAAATTGTAAATCACTATCAGATTTTCTCTGACATAGACCCTGTCACGAAGATGAACGGCTGGTACAGCGCTTGGGCTATTTTTGCTTACTATGCCCTTGCTGTAGCGATTATGTTTATGATAGTTTTCAAATACAAACACACACCCGAAAAACTAGAAAATATCAACCATTAAAACACAAATTAAAAACACACTTTCCCAAAATGGAAAGTGTGTTTTTAAAATAATAAAACAGATTAAAAATTAAAAGTATACAATTATCTTATTCTACAACCTCATAGCTTATAGAAACTACACCGCTTCTGAGGTCTGCTATTTTACTAAATGCTGCCTTGCTTAGGTCAAAAGCTCTTTTCTTAGAAAAAGGACCTCTGTCATTCACCCTTACGATTACGCTTTTCTCATTCTTCAAATTGGTAATTTTTACCTTTGTCCCAAATGGAAGGGTTTTATTTGCAGCTGTTAATTTTTTATTGTCAAAAATCTCGCCACTTGCTGTTTTTCTACCATTAAATTTATCATGGTAATATGAAGCTGTGCTTGTTTTCACTCCTTTTTCCTTGTCAAATGAAGTCCCAAGTGTAAAGGTCATTAAACCAAAAAAAATAAGTCGTTTCATATCAAATAGTTTCATTTTTTATTAGTTACGAGACAAATTTATACCCATTTATAGAATCTTCATATTTTTTTCGTTCCCTGCTGTCTTTTCTTTGATATTTTAAACCAGAACTAAACCGCTATCCTCCTAAAATAGAGCTAAAAATGGGCTTTGTTAAAAAAGGTTAAAAAAACAAATACATTTCTTAACAAAATTAACACAAAAGAAAAAACACTGAAAATCAGTGTTTTTTATAATAATCCTAATTCAAATTTAGCTTCCTCGCTCATCATGTCCTTTTCCCATTCTGGCTCGAAGGTTATCTCCACCTTGGATTTTGTAATTCCTTCTATTTCACCCACTTTCTCTTCCACCTCCATCGGAAGGCTCTCCGCTACGGGACAGTTGGGCGTAGTCAGGGTCATCAGTACTTTTGCTTCGCCCTCATCGCTTATCTGCACATCATAAATCAGCCCCAGCTCGTATATATCCACAGGGATTTCTGGGTCGTAGATGGTTTTCAGCACCTTTATAACCTCCTCCCCTAGTGATGTGATTTGTTCATCTGTTAATTTCATATAATTTCTCTTTTTCTCTAATTATTCGGATTTAGTCAATAAATCTTCCTGCCTCATTTTTCGGAAAACATTCGCCAAAGTTAAAACATCTTTTTCACAATATTCCACTATTCTCTGCAAATCCTTTTCCTGATAATAAATTTCTGCCACCATAGAGCCGTCAATATCGTCTTTTGGTGTAGGAACGCCAAAGATATGCGCCATCAGTTCTAAAGAAATAAAACTCTTCCAATCACCGAATTTCCAAAGTTCCATAGTATCCAAATGCGAAACTTCCCAAGGTTTTTTCCCAAAAGTCTGGAACGGAACAGGCGGCTGAAAACCATTGACAAGCATCCTTCGGGCAATCCACGGAAAATCAAATTCCTTGCCGTTATGGGCACAGAGGATTATATTTTGCAGTCTAGGGCTGTTGAAAATCTCTCCAAAATCTTCCAGCAGTTTTTTCTCATCATCACCATAGAAAGATTTGATTTTCAAACGATTATCTTTTTCCAGCATTCCCACAGAAATACAGATAATTTTACCAAATTCCGCCATAATTCCAGCTCTATCCTGATAGAAATCCGCCGCCGAAACATCTTCCCCGCGTTGCCGCAGCGTTTTCTTATCCCAAAGATTTTTTTCCTCTTCGGAGATTTCATTCCAGTTTCCAGCCTGAGGAACGGTCTCTATGTCCAAAAACAAAATTCGCTCTATGGGAATACTCTTTATCATAAAAATAAAATAGAATACAAAAATAAGTTTTAAAAAATTAAATGCATTAATTATTTCAAAAAAATCTTGTTTTGACCTTAAAAAATAAAGAAATAAATGTAAATTTGTTTCGATTTAAAAAAATTTAATTATTATGAAAAATCTAAAATTTTTATTTGCTTTTTTAGTTTATTTTGCCGTGCTTTCTTGTTCAGGAACATTTAGTACATTACCTGATGGAAAACAAATAGACAACAGGCTAGTAGGAGAATGGGCAGGTTCAGAAGAAAATAATCAAATGGAAGGTGTGAAAAAAAGCTGGGTAATGAAAAGACTTAAAAACGGTTCTTTTTCCCTTGAATTCACAGTCGAAGAAAATGGTGATGTTTCTAGCTTTGAAGAAACAGGAACTTGGTGGGTAGAAAATGGAAAATTCTATGAATTCCATGATTTCACAAAAAAAACTGACCACTATTCTTACGAAGTTTTAAATAAAAATCAAGTTAAATTCAAAGCTGAGCACATTGGTGTAGAAATGAATAAATCTGATTATGAATTTATTGACACAAGAAAAACCCCTGAGAAAAACAAGAAAAAAGGTGAACTGGGTCTTTCTATTTCCAATCCCATAAAAGTAAACAGTGTACCAGAAGAATACCAATACATTAGAGAAAACTGCGAAGGATGCAAAGTTATAAGCCAAGCATTGATAAACGAAGGAAAATCCTACTATGACGAACTAAAAGTACAAAAGCCTGACGGAACTACAGTCAGCTATTTCTTTGATATCAATTCTTTTTACTTAGATTTTTGATATTTATTTTAAGCTGTGTAGTATTGCACAGCTTTTTTTATTTTTATCTAAATCATTTTTCAACTGAAAACGAAACAAGTTCAGATAAGTTTATTTCCAAATGCTGGGCTATTTTGTAAAGTGTGTAGATATTTGGGCAGGTTTTCCCAGCTTCTATTCTGCTCATATTGGATTTTTCAAAATCACAAGCATACGCCAAATCTACCTGCGAGATATTTTTGCTCTCGCGAAGTTCTTTTATGCGCTTGCCTATTTTTACCTGAAGTGATAATTTATCCAATCTGAACAACTATATTAGTTGACAAATTTGATAACTATTCCCGTTTTTAAAGTTATCATTTTTGATAACTTTTGTTTATATTTGCCAAAAAAATTACACTTTATGGGAGAAATAGCAGCAAAGGTAGTTATTGCATGTATCATCGCCTTTATTATCAGTCGTATCAATGAAAAGTACACCTTTAAAGGGACATTTCCCAAAGCTCTTTTAGCTTTCTGTTCATTTTCTTTATTAATGGGGTTGTTTAGGCTAACATTATATGATAATAGTGATTATCCCTACAATTATCCTCCTAATTACCTTGATAGGATTATTACAAATATTATATTGAATATTTCATGTATAGGAATAAGTTTAGCTATAATATATACTAGACCTAAGCCTAAAGAAAACAAGTTTATGGGAATGGATCAAAGTATTACATATTATTTAAATCTTTTTGAACTTACTGCACAAAAACTAACACAACAAAAAGAAAATTTTAAAAACGCCCTACAAAGTGAACTCATCTCTCAAAACGAATATGAAGAAAAACTAAAACAAATAGAAAAATGGATAAGCCAAGCGAAAGAT
>CAUSFO010000043.1:0-14620 GCA_963530895.1 uncultured Flavobacteriaceae bacterium
AATAATGATTTTAATTTTAATTTAATAACACCAAAAATGGCTTCGGTGATGATGCCGCCGTTCATCTTGGATTCTCCCTGCGTTCTGTCAGTGAAAATGATGGGGATTTCTACTAATTTTAGACCTTTTTTGAATGCGCGATATTTCATCTCAACCTGAAAACCATAGCCTTTTAATCTGATTTTGTCTAAACCAATGTTTTCCAACGCTTTTCTCGAAAAACAAACAAAACCAGCCGTGGTGTCATGAATAGGAATTCCTAAAATGAATCTCACATATTTCGATGCGAAATAAGACAGTAGCACCCTGCTCATGGGCCAGTTGACCACATTCACGCCCTTGCAGTATCTAGAACCAATGGACATATCAGCATTTTGGCAGGCTTCCAATAATTTTGGCAGGTCATTGGGATTGTGTGAGAAATCTGCATCCATCTCAAAAATATAATCATAATTATGACGAAGTGCCCAGCCAAAGCCGTGTAAATAAGCCTTTCCTAAACCATTTTTAGCTTTTCTAACGCTCAAGTGGAGATGTGTAGGAAACTTATTTTGAAGGGTTTTTACAATCTCTGCAGTGCCGTCAGGAGAGGAATCGTCCACGACTAAAATATGAAAATCTTGTCCCAAAGAAAATATAGCCGAAATAATATCTCGGATATTTTCTTTCTCGTTGTAAGTAGGGATAATAACTAACTTTTTCATTCAGAATAAGGTGCAAATATAATCTTTTTTAAATCTTCAGGTTTAAAAATAATATAAAACCTTATTTTTGTTGAAAATTTTTTTGAGTGGTTAGAATTGTTGAAAACCATGATTGGGTTATTTTCACCCTTCTTGGGCTAGGAGTAGTATATTTGATTTTGTTTAACTGGGTACAGAAAGAGGTTTCTTTCAGGGAATATCTTTTGCAGTCTTATGGAGAGGCTCAGAATAATCTGCTCAGTTGGGTATTTGTCAGTTGTGTGTTTATTGTCAGCCAAGCTCTTTTGTTGGCTCAGTATATTCCCATTGTCCCACGCTATGTGATGGACAATGATATTTCGGGCTGGGTTCCTAATAAAATAGGATTTATGATAATAATCCTGAGTGTTTATTATTTACTAAAAACGCTGATTACTTTATTGTTTTATAGAGCGGTTACCCGACCTAAAAAATGGATGGTTCTGGGATTCATTGCTCAGCGGTTTTATTTTGTAGAATCTCTTTTAATAATACTGGCTGTAATTGTCCATTACTATTTAGGTGTTGATAAGCAGCAGGCTTACCTTATATATATAATTACAGAATTGGTCTTTTTTGTTGTGAAAAATATATGTTATTTTCTCCACAAAGAAAAGCCTTTGCCAGAGGAGTGGTATTATAAAATTTTGTATATTTGCACGCTCCAAATTTTGCCTATGCTGGCGGTTTGGAAGTTTGTATTTTTATGAACCTATAAGGATAAATGATGAAAGTAAGGTCAATATTGGTATCACAACCAGCACCAAGTGCAGAATCTTCTCCATATTTGGAGCTTTTAAAAAGGGAAAAAATAAAGGTGGATTTCCGTTCTTTTATACAAGTGGCAGGAGTAGATGCAAGGGAATTCAGACAGCAGAAAATAGATATTTCGCAGTATACAGGGATAATATTCACAAGTAGAGGAGCTATTGACCATTATTTTAGATTGGCAGAAGAGCTTCGTTTCCAAGTGCCAGACAGCATGAGATACATCTGTCAATCTGAAGCTGTTGCGAACTATTTGCAAAAACACATTGTTTACAGAAAGCGAAAAATAAGTTTTGGAGAGAAAACAGTGGCGGATATGCTGCCTTTGTTCAAAAAATTTCCAGATGAAAAATACCTCCTGCCATGTTCTGATGTGATGGGAGATGATATCCCTAAGGTTTTGGACAGTTCTGGAATAGACTGGACGAAAGCGGTGATGTACAAAACAGTAAGCAGTGACTTGTCTGATGTAAAGATTAAGGACTATGACATGCTGGTGTTTTTCAGTCCGCAGGGAATAAAATCTTTATTCAAGAATTTTGAAGATTTTAAGCAAGGAGACAAAAAAATAGGTGTTTTTGGAGAGGGAACGAGACAGGCGGCAGAAGAGGCGGGACTGCGCGTGGATGTGATGGCGCCTACAAAGGAAACTCCCTCTATGGCTATGGCAATAGAAAAATATATTGCAAATAGTAAATAAAGTTGATTTTTCATTGTTTTAAAATAAATTAGTTACTAACATCTCTCTTGGGTTAAGGGAGGTGTTATTTTTAAAAAAAACCAAAATGAAACAACCACAAGCCAAAAAGATAGAAAAGAAACTCAGCATACACGGGGACCAGAGAATAGACAACTACTACTGGCTCAATGAGAGAGAAAACCCAGAGGTCATCGCCTATTTAGAGGAGGAAAATGCCTACTGTAATTTCATCATGAAGGACACGGAACAGCTCCAAGAGGAACTCTTCCAAGAGATGAAAGCCCGCTACAAAGAAGATGATGAGAGTCTGCCCTATTTCTTTAACCAATATTGGTATATCACCCGCTATCACAAGGGTGGAGAATATCCTGTTTTTTACAGAAAACACCAAACATTAGAGAACGAAGAAGAGCTTTTGCTTGATGTAAATATTTTAGCTCAAAACTATGATTTCTACGATGTGGGCGGAATTTCCGTTTCGTTGGATAATACGCTTCTTGCCTATTCAGAAGACATTACAGGAAGGCGAATTTATACCATCCGAATAAAGGATTTAAAACAAGAAAAAAACTTCTTGGAAGCGATAGAAAACACCACAGGGAAAATAGTCTGGGCGAATGACAATGAGCATTTTTTCTACATCAGAAAAGATGAAAGCCTTCGTGCGTTTCAGGTTTTTCGGCATAAGGTAGGAACACCGCAGGAAGAAGATGTTTTGATTTTCCATGAAAAAGATGAGGCCTTTGATGTAGGAGTTTTCAAAACCAAATCTTTGGAGTATATTTTTATCGTGAGTTCTTCTACGATTTCGGATGAGCATAGATTTATCCCAGCGGATAATGTTTTCGCGGAATGGAAACTTTTCCAAAAAAGGGAAGAAAATTTGGAATATGCTGTAGAGCATTATCAAAACGATTTTTATGTTTTGACTAATGAAGGAAAAGCCACCAATTTTAAGTTGATGAAAACGCCACTTTCGCAGACAGAAAAAGAACGTTGGCAGGAGCTGATTCCTCACAGAAAAGAAGTGCTTTTGGAAGGTTTTGAGATATTCAAAAATTATTTGGTTCTCGAAGAAAGAGAAAGAGGTTTGCTTCAGATTAAAATTATTGACAACCAGTCGAGTAAGTCATGGTATTTGCCTTTTAATGATCCTACTTATACCGCTTATATCGGACTGAATTTAGAGTTTGATACCGAAACTTTGCGTTATGGCTATGTCTCCATGACTACACCTAACTCTACCTATGAGTATAATATGAAAACTCAAACCACTAAACTGCTGAAACAGCAGGAAGTCTTGGGCGGAAAGTTCCATAGCGAAAACTATATTTCTGAAAGAATGTGGGCGCCTTCGCGAGATGGGAAGTCCAGCATTCCGATTTCTTTGGTCTATCATAAAAACACGAAAAAATCAGCTGAAACTCCGTTCCTGCTCTACGGCTATGGCAGCTATGGGCATACTGTGGATGCTGCGTTTTCCAGCGTGAGGCTTTCTCTTTTGGATAGAGGCTTTGTCTATGCGATTGCCCACATCAGAGGAGGAGAATATTTAGGGCGAGAATGGTACGAAGACGGAAAGATGCTTCACAAGAAAAATACTTTTTATGATTTCATAGATGCTGCAAGGTTTTTGGTGAAAGAAAATTATACTTCACCAGAGCATCTCTATGCCATGGGCGGAAGTGCAGGAGGGCTTCTGATGGGTGCTGTGATGAATGAAGCACCAGAGCTGTTCTGTGGCATCGTCGCGCAGGTGCCGTTTGTGGATGTGGTTACCACCATGCTGGACGAGACCATTCCGCTCACCACTGGGGAATACGATGAATGGGGAAATCCAAACGAAAAGGAATATTATGACTATATGAAATCTTATTCTCCTTATGATAATGTGGAAGCCAAGGATTATCCTAATATTTTCATCACCACGGGACTGCATGACAGCCAAGTGCAGTACTGGGAGCCTGCCAAATGGACAGCCAAGCTGAGAGAACTGAAAACAGATAATAATCTTCTGCTCTTCAAAACGGATATGACCTCTGGGCACGGCGGCGCTTCGGGGCGTTTCGAGAGCTTGAAGGAAGATGCTTTGGAGTATGCATTTTTGCTCAAATTAGAAAAGAAAGTTTGATTTTTTTAATGATAATTTGGGTTTTAACTTTTTTGAACATCAGCGGACAGATGAAAGAAAAAAATGTATCTTTACATTAAAATTATAAAGAATGCAGAGGATTAAAAACATACTTTTTTTCTCTATTTTAGTGAGTCTTTTGTATTCGTGCAAAGTTTCAGAAATGGTAAAAATTGATAATATCACCACTCTGAATGGTAGATATTATACTAAATCAAGCCCTCACAAAGAGAAACAAAGGGAATATCAAAACCATATGCTGAGGTTATTGAATGTGATAGAGGACATCTGCCCTTCTTATTATATAGATTTTGAATTTGAGGATAATGAAAAACTGAAAATCTCTTATCCCATTTATAAAAATGACACGACTTTAGTAGAAAACAGATATCTTCATGGTAAAAAAAGGAGAAAATACTGGGAAGTTTATTTTGAGAATGAAAGTGTAAACATTCCGCTTATTTATGGGCGAGTCATAAAGGATAGGGTAAGAATAGGAAAGAATACAAAAAACCAGCTTTTAATAGAAAAATTCAATAATAATGAAGGTTGGATACTCTTTTTAGGAGATGGTTATGAACTAAAATCTAAAAATGTTTTTTATCATTATGAAGATTATCCTAACATAAAGCCTTTTGAGGAAAAGGGTCTTTGGGGAGTTGTGCTCGGCGAAGAAATTGTAGTACAGCCCAAGTATGAGATAACGGAAGTCTTTGAACAAAAATACATTAAGGCAAAAATTAACGGAAAATGGTCTCTTTTGGACAAAGAAGGAAAAGTGATTATCCCTCCAAAGTATGATGATATTTCAGATATTGATAAAGAAACAGAATCTGTGTTTTATGTTGTAAAAGATGAAAAAGCAGGGCTGATCAATATGAAAGGCGAAGAGATTACTCCCATAAGCTATGATGCGATAAGCGAAGGTGAAAAAGGAGTTTTTATACTGACACAGGGAAATTTCCGTGGAGTTCTTTTTAAGCAAAAAATATTGGTGTCTCCTATTTATGAAAGTATCAGTAATTATGCGATAAAAACAGGGTTATATAAAAACATGAAGCCAGACAGAATGTATTATGATGCGCAGAGAGATGGCAAAAAATATGTCCTGGATGACCAAGGGAACGAATATGAACCAGAAGAAACTGAAATTCAAAATATAGGCAAGGCATTACTATATGGCTGGTCTGGACCAAGATATTCCATTAAGCAGGAAACTAAAAGAAAAGTTTCGCTAGATGAATGGAAAAAATAATTGTAGAAAGAAAAAATCATGAATGAAGCAGAAATTTGGAAGCAAATAGAGGAATTTTTTGTGAAAAATTTTGATACAGAAAAAAATCCTCCGGTAGAGATATTATTGTTTTTAATAGGAATACGGGAGCTGGGAAGCGGCTGGCAGGAATACTCAAAAGATGATAAAATCAATCTGATACACATTGCTGTGTGTAGGCTGCTGGAGCCTTTTGGTTATTATAAATTTGAGGGTTATGATGAAGACGGATGGCCTAAATATAAAATCCTAGAAAATCTACCAGAACTAAGGGCAAATGAGCAGCAGATACTCATGAAGAAAGCTATAATACAATATTTCATAGATGAAGATTTGTTAGAAAAAAAATAAATTTTATGAAAAATATTTTGTTAAATATTTCGTTTTTAACATATTATTTTTAATATTTGTGGTATAAAAATTGTTTATATATAATAAAGTAGATATTTTAACAAGATATTGTAAATGAATAATCGTTTTATTCTAATATTGTCCTTTGCGATGACTATATCATTAGTCATCTTTATTTCGTTGCAGTTGTATTGGGTTAGAGGTTATTATCGAGCTTTGGAGCAGGATTTTTCTAATAAAGTGCACAGCGTACTAGAAACTACAACTAAAAAAATAGAAGGAATAGAGATAGAGCAGTATCTGAATGTGGAATATCCTAATTTTGGGAAGACGGTGGTTTCTGTCAAGGAACAGCCTGCTACAGAGACTTATATCCAGCAGGTGACAGATTCTGCTACAAAAAAACAAATACTCTTTTCTAAAAAAATCATAGAAAGCCAAAACATTCCAATATCCCAAAGCGGAGATAGTTTGGAATTGATGAAAATGTATACGGATGAAGGACAGATCAATATCAGAAAAGACCCTGCAATCCCAGAAAAGCTAACCACTGAAATCAACCAAACGGTAAGAAATAACACCTATCAGCTCAAAGAATTTGCAAAACTAAATGCCAGCAATCTTCCTGTGGAGAGAAGAGTAAGTCTAAAAGTTCTAGACTCTGTGCTGACCAGAGAGCTTAATATGATGGGGATTAGTGGGGATTTTGGATTTGCTATTTTAGACAAAAATAATGAGAGAACATCCATAGCAAATGACATCTTCAAAGAAAAAGAAGAAGGAAAGGCGCAGTATTCTTACCCTCTTTTTACCGATAATAAGGATAGAACGATATATACTTTGTCTTTAATTTTTCCGCATAAAGACTATTCTTTAGCAAGAAATAATATTCCGATGCTGCTGGGAATGACATTATCGCTTTTTACGATTTTGGGGATTTATATCATTTCGGTTAACTATATGATGAGACAAAAGAAAATAGCCGATATCAAGACGGATTTTATCAATAATATGTCTCATGAGTTTAAGACACCTTTGGCAACCATTTCAGTCGCTACGGATTCATTGAATAATGATAGAATAGCCACCAATCCAGAGAAAGTGAAATACTATTCACAGCTGATAAAGCAGGAAAACATTCGGATGAAAAAACAGGTGGAGAGCGTTCTGAATATGTCCAAGCTGGAACGAAAAGAAATGCAGTTGTTTTTGAAACAGACTAATGTGAGGGAATTGATACATAAACTCGCAGAGTCTTTTAGACTAATTGTTGAGGAGCGAGGCGGGACTCTTACAGAGGATTTTACAGCGGAGAAATTCACATTAAAAATAGATGAATTTCACCTATCCAATGCACTTATAAACCTTCTGGACAATGCTAATAAATATTCTCCTGAAAAACCAGAAATCAACATAAAAACCCGAAACGAAGGGAATAAATATGTAATAGAAATTTCTGACAAAGGAATGGGAATGGAGGCCTTTAACAAGAAGAAAATCTTTGAAAAATTCTTCCGTGAAGAAACAGGAAATGTACATAATGTAAAGGGACAAGGCTTAGGCTTGTCTTATGTGAAACGCATCATAGAACTACATGGAGGGCAGATTTTAGTAGAATCTACAAAAGGGCAGGGAAGCACTTTTATAGTGAAGCTGCCAATGAGCTAAATAATTAACACTAAAAATAAGAAATATGAATAATAGAATTTTGTTGGTTGAAGACGATCAAAGTTTTGGGGCGGTACTAAAAGATTATCTTATGATGAATAATTATGAGGTAACGCTTGCAACTGATGGAGAACAGGGACTAAAAGAATTCATGGAAAATGAATTTGATATTGGTATTTTTGATGTCATGATGCCTAAAAAGGACGGATTTTCGCTCGCGGAAGATGTTAAGCGAATCAATAAAAATATGCCTATCATATTTCTGACAGCCAAGAACTTACGAGAAGACATCCTGAAAGGTTACCAAATAGGAGCGGATGACTACATCACCAAACCATTTGATACTGAACTTCTTTTGTATAAAATAAAAGCTATTTTGCAAAGAAGTGCTGTGGTGGAAGAAGATGAACAGGAACATTTTAAAATCAGTAACATAGAGTTTGATTCAGTTTTAAGACAGCTGAAAGTCCATGATGCTGAGTATAAGCTATCTCCAAAGGAAAACGAACTCCTCAAAATGCTTTGTATGCACAGAAATGATTTCATGCCGAGAGACCTTGCCCTTAGAAAAATTTGGAAAAAAGAGAATTATTTCACGGCACGAAGTATGGATGTGTATATAGCGAAACTAAGAAAACTCCTTAAAAATGACGAGGGTCTGGAAATTATCAATGTTCATGGAGAAGGATTCAGACTTTTGGTAAAGAACTAACACCAAATTTTATATAAATAAAAACTCCCTTGCAGATTTGCAGGGGAGTTTTGTATCGATTATATATTAAAATATTATTTGGCTTCTACACAGAAAACTCGGTATTGTGTAGAGATGGCGCCTTTGAATTTGGCTTTCACTTTTTTTAAGTCCGCTGCGGCTGATTCTTTTGATAGGTAACTTCCTGCCAATACCTTGTAATTAGGTCTTAGAGAGGCATCTACTTCTACTTTTATAGCAGGGAAAGCTTGTCTAAATTCTGTTCTTAGATTGTTAGCTTCTTCAGAGCTTTTTACCACGCCTATTTGAATTTTATACCCTAAAATTCTAGGATTTTTCTTACATATTTCTGCTTGAGAAAGTGGTTTGGAGCTGGTGTCATCATTTGTTCGGAGAGACTTTTTCTTGCATTCGTTTTCCATAGATGCTATCACATCATCTATTCTTTTATCCATTGTTATGGTAAATTCATTTCCGTTTATGCTGTCTCTTTTGGTTACAATCTGAGCATTTACTTTAGCAAAACCAGCAGGTAATAATATTAGCAAAACTACTTTTAATATATTTTTCATTATCTATAATTTTCAGCAAAAGTATAAATATAGTTTTTATTATTCAATATATTTCAATAATTTATTATTTTTGCATACATAATTTTTATGATATGAGAGGTTTATATTCTTACTTTCTTGTGATATTATTGGTTTTCACAAGTTGTAAAAAAGACACAGTAGATGGCTCATCTATGAAGACTTTTCAGGCTAGTATCAATGAAATGTCTACATCGCTGAGTACATTGGAACAAACTAAATTTAATGAAGCCTTGTACATCCTGAAAACTTTCGGTGTAGAAGGAAAAACTGATATTCAAAAATTAGATGCTTTAGCAAAACTAATAAATGGTAAAAAAGTTCCCGAAATCTTCGCTATGGCAGATGGAGTGGCACAAAAAAACAATGTGGAATGGTCCAGCACTTCTCCGCCAGATTTAGGGAATATGAATATTTTCCAAAATATCACAGCGACAGAAGTAGATCCTAATGACATTAAAGCATCAGGTCTAAATATTCTGATAACACCTATAGATGGGAATGGGGCTTCAGGTGCAAGGGCATTGAGAGTGGCGCCAAGACTAGTGGATGAATCAGGAAACCCTATCGAGTTTTCTAATGCAGGACTAGAAACGATAATGGAAGTCTATAGCAATGGCGAAAAATTACTTACAGCTAAAAACCTGATGAGCAGCAATGAATTTAAAGGATTTTACCTAAAAGTAGATGTCTTGCCAGCAGACAAAATCGTTGATTCTAAAATAGATATAAAAGTCAGCGTAAAAACTACTAAGAAAATCCACCAGCTTCTGAAAGCAGGAGTTTTAGTAAATAAAGAAAGTCTAAAACCAGAAAAAGAAGAAACTTCCGAAGAAGAGAAAAAGGAAAAAGAAGAATCCAAAAACTCTACATATTCAGAAACAGGAGAAAACACTGAAAACAAAGACCAAAATACATCTTCAACTACATCATCAGCTCCAAAAGTAAAGCCTGAAGCGGTAGTAGATAAATTTTTGAATAGAATTGGAAATCAGAGTCTTAGATCAGCTTACGAATTGGTGGACAACCCAAATTGGGGTTCTTACGACAAGTTCTCTAATCCTAATACAGGTTTTGGGGCAGTGAAGTCCGTTGAGGTTAAAAATATTTCCGTGAAATCATCTTCTGATAAGGCAGCGAGTGTAAATGCTGTTTATCAAATCGTAGACAAAGAAGGAAAAAGCATAATGCTCAATGTTTCCTATGGTCTGAAAAAAGTAGATGACAGCTGGAAAATCTCAAGTTATAAAGTAAATTCATCAGAAAAAAAATAAAACCATGGCAAACCAAGAACTAATCACAAAATTAGAAAATACAATAACTAATATTCCTGACTTCCCAAAGGAAGGAATACAGTTCAAAGACATTACGCCCATTTTCCTTAATCCTAAATTATACGAGGAGGCTGTCGATGAAATGGTGAAATTTAGCAGAGGCAAAGTGGATGTAGTCTGTGGAATAGAGAGCCGAGGTTATATTTTCGGTATTGCCATCGCTGTGAAACTCGGCGTTCCATTTGTTTTAATAAGAAAAAAAGGAAAACTGCCTCCACCATTCATTGCAGAAAAATATGATTTGGAATATGGCACAGCCGAAATAGAAATGAAAACCGACCAAATCCAAGAAGGGCAAAGAGTTCTAATCCATGATGACCTTTTGGCGACAGGTGGAACGGCAGCAGCAGCGGCAAGGCTTGTGCAGAGACAGGGAGGAAAGGTTGCGCAGTTTAGTTTTTTGATAGAGCTGAAAGACTTGAACGGAAGAGAAAAACTGGAACAAATAGAGGGCGCAGAGGTGTTTAAAATTTTAGAATATTGATTAAAATTTGCAAATTAGTCTGAAAATCTTAAATTTGCGAATTAAACTTAGTAGAAACTATGTCAAATAAAAAGGAAATAGAAGGAAAAGAAACGGTTGAAATTTTTAAGGAATTAGACCAAAATGTGGTTCGTTCAGAAAAATTTATTGAGAGAAATGCTAAAAAGATAGGTTTGGCTTTTGGGGTTGTTGTCTTGGGTGTTTTGGGATACTTTGGGTATCAGCATTTTGTGGTTGATCCAAAGAACGAAGAAGCTACGAAGGCTTACCTTGCCGCTCAGAAAAATCTTGTAGAAGGAAAAGAAGATTTGGCTCTGGGAGGGAAAACTGCAAATCCAGGATTTAAGGGAACTGCAGAAAATTTTTCTGAAACTAGCGCTGGAAAACTTTCAGCTTATAATGCAGGATTGATAGAGTTTAGCAAAGGAAATTACCAAAAAGCGTATGACCTATTAGACCAGTTTTCTTCTAAAAATAAAACATTGGTAGCGCTGAAGCACGGAGCAATGGGAGATTGTATGGTGAATTTGAACAAAAATGATGATGCACTTTCTCAGTTTGAAAAAGCTATTTCTGCTTCGGATGATGAATACACATCATATTACTTCACGAGAAAAGCTGGAATGCTGGCACTTTCATTAAAGAAAAATGATGTTGCTAAAAAATATTTCATAACGATAGAAGAGAAATATCAGGACTATGATGGAGGCGCATCTGATGCGTATATAGAAATGGTAAAATATTTTTAAATAAAAAAGAATAAAATGGCGACAGTAAACCTTTCGGATTATAAGCCGCTCCAAATAACAGATGCCGATGATTTTACCATCGGCATTGTGGTTTCTGAGTGGAATGATTTTGTGACTTTTAATCTCCGAGATGGGGCAGAAGAAGTTCTGAAAAAAGAAGGCGTAAAGCCAGAAAACATAAAAATCTACTATGTTCCTGGTGCGTTTGAGCTAAGTTACGCAACGATGCAGCTCTGCAAGAGCGGTCGGTTTGATGCTGTGATAGCCATTGGCTGTGTTATTCGTGGGGAGACATCGCATTTTGATTATGTTTGTTCAGGGGTGACGCAGGGAATTAAGGACTGTAACACGCAAACAGATGTTCCGGCTATTTTCTGTGTTTTGACAGATGATAATAAGGAACAGTCCATAGCGAGAAGCGGCGGAAATCTTGGGAACAAAGGTGTCGAAGCAGGAGTGACAGCTTTGAAAATGATAGATTTTAAAAGAAAATTAAGCAACTCATAAAAAACATTTCATGAAACTGAAACCATTCGTTTATTTAGGAATAATATACATCATCATCTCTTTTCTATTAAGATGCGTTTTTATCTTTCATCCGATAACCACTACGGAATTTGGTGTTTTGGATGTTGTTAAAATGTTTTCTTTGGGATTGCTTTCGGATATTTTTGTCTTCATTATAGCAAGTGCGATATTGTACATCTATCTGCTTTTCTTATCAAATCAGAAGTATGAAAGACCATGGGGACAGATTATTTTATCCATATTTGTAGGATTGTTCTTGTATATATACTTGGTTCCCAATAATATAGCAAGACAGTACGGAGGCGTAGTTCCAGAGATAGTTTTATCATTTTTAGGATTAAAAACATTTCTCTTTGGGATGATGTTTTTCTTTCCGAAAAGAAGGGTTCAGTTTAGAAATATATTGTATTTCATTACGATTTTTCTTTATGTTTTAGCCATTGTTTTCAATGCGGTGAGCGAATATTTCTTCTACAATGAATTTGGGGTGAGGTATAATTTTATCGCGGTAGATTATCTTATTTATACCAATGAAGTTATTGGGAATATTTTGGAAAGTTATCCTGTTCTTCCTTTGTTTTCAGGGGTTTTCATCGTTTCGCTGGCGCTTACGATTTGGGTTTATCTCAAGACAAGAAAAGGGCTTTTGGATTTGCCAAATATCTTTATTAAAGGGATTTCGATTGTAGCTTATGGAATTTTGCTGGCTGCGAGCGTTTTTGCTTTATCTAAAATAAAATTAAACTCTTCAAACATATTCCAAAATGAAATTTCTGCAAATGGACTGGTCAAATTCTATGATGCGTTCAACAATAAAGTTTTGGATTTTGATGTCTTTTATCCTACGATGGACACACAAAAGGCTTTAAATGAAGAACTTGGGCGACTGCATACGGACAGGCTGCCAAGGATGATAAAATCCGACAGCGCAGAAATCACGAAAAATGTGGTGCTTATTTCCGTTGAAAGTCTTTCTGCGGAATTCATGGCGATGTATGGGAACAAGGATAATGTCACGCCGTTTTTGGATAGTTTGTCACAGCACAGCCTTGTTTTTACTAATTTGTATGCTACGGGGAATAGAACGGTTCGTGGTTTGGAGGCGCTTACACTTTGTATTCCGCCGACAGCAGGGGAAAGTATCGTAAAAAGAAAAGATAACAAAAACAAGTTCACTACGGGAAGTGTCTTTAAATCAAAAGGTTATAATGTCAAGTATCTTTATGGAGGATACAGCTATTTTGATAATATGAAAGACTTTTTCGGTGGAAATGGCTATGAAATCGTTGATAGGGATAATTTCAAACCAGAAGAAATTGTTTTTGCAAATATTTGGGGTGTGAGTGATGAAGATATGGCGAAAAAAGCCATAGAAACGATGAATGAAGATGCCAAGAAGGGCAAACCATTTTTCCATCATTGGATGACGGTGAGTAATCACAGACCGTTTACCTATCCAGAAGGCAGGATAGATATCCCAGGGACAGCTAAATCCCGAGATGGAGGTGTGAAATACACAGACTATTCCATCAAAAAATTCTTCCAAATGGCAGAAAAACAGCCGTGGTATAAGAATACTGTTTTTGTGATTGTTTCAGACCACTGTGCATCGAGTGCTGGTAAAACAGAGCTTCCTATGGATAAGTATAGAATTCCAGGGATGATTTTCTCGCCAGAGTTCGTTAAGCCACAGAAGTTCGATACACTAATGTCACAGATAGATGTGATGCCTACGCTTTTCGGATTGCTGAATTTCACTTATCAAAGTAAATTCATAGGGCAGGATGTATTTTCAGAAAACTATGTTCCGAGGGCTTATATCGCGACTTATCAGGATTTAGGATATGTGAAAGATGATAAACTGACCATCATTTCACCAATTAAAAACATTAAACAATATCAGCTGAAAGAAGCGCCAAACAAAGAGCAAAAGTCAGGAATAAATATTTTCTATGAAGAACATCTGCTAAAAGACAAAGAAGTAGATAAAAATATAACCAACCAAACGATATCAACTTACCAAGCGACATCTTATTGGTTGAAAATGAATCAGTTGAATGTTAAATAAGTTTTTAATGTACTAATTTACAATATGATAAAAATTGAAAATGTAAATTGGTTATCAAAAACGGCTCAAGAAGCAGAAGTTTGCTTGTCTGATGGAGATTTTCAAATAGTATGTTTTTCACAGCCATTTTATCATGAAGTAAAACATCCTTTATATGCTATAAATACAAATAATATAGTGTGTTCTTCTGAAAGAAAATGCTCAGTTGAGAAAAAAGGAGAAAGTTTTGAATATAAATTCTCAGGAAAAGTTATAGATAAACAACATATAAAAATAGGTGGGTTTATTATTCAATTGGATGCTCCCTTGCCTAAAGACATAGAAGAAGGGTATATATCATTTGAATGTGAGCGGGTAGATATTTGGTGAAAGAAAACAGATTAATTAATGCGGTTGAGGTATAGGTTAGGAATGTTCAGATAAAAACAGCTAACTTTTTATTCTTATAAATCAGCGATTTAGTTAAATTATTGTAAAAAAGTAGAGGAAGCGCTTGCGTGATAATGTAGGAATTTCTATTTTTGCAATCTGAATCATCCACG
>CAUSFO010000044.1:0-14265 GCA_963530895.1 uncultured Flavobacteriaceae bacterium
GTTTTTATTTTGCACAAGAGGAAACTCAAGGTTCAGAAAAGAACATTGATGAAGTAGTTCTTGTGGGAGTAGCGGACATTGCAAAAGACAGAAAGACACCAGTAGCTGTATCTACTGTGAAATCTGCTCAAATCATTGAGAGATTAGGAAATCAGGAATTGACAGAAGTTCTTAACACTACACCATCTGTGTATGCAACTAAGTCTGGTGGTGGTTTCGGGGATGGAGGAATCACAATGCGTGGTTTCGAATCTAGAAACATCGCTGTGATGGTAAATGGTATGCCAGTGAATGATATGGAAGGAGGAGCTGTGTATTTTTCTAACTGGACAGGTCTTTCAGATGTTACGAGCACAATCCAAGTTCAGAGAGGTTTAGGTTCTTCTAAACTAGCGATTGCTTCTGTAGGGGGAACTATGAACTTCATTACTCGTTCAGCAGACATGAAAAAAGGAGGTCTTGTAAGAATAGGAGTTGGAAACAATGACTATCACAAGGCTTCTTTCTCATATAATACAGGTAAAACAGAAAGCGGTTGGTCTACATCTATCTTGATGAGTAGAGCAGCTGGTTCTTATTATGTACAAAATACTGATTTCGAAGCTTATGCATACTATTTTGCTTTAGGATTTGAGCCAAATAAAAAACATAACTTCCAGTTTACTATAACATCTTCTCCTCAGTGGCACGAGCAAAGAGGGTATACAAGTACAATACAAGATTATATAAAATATAATCCAGATCATGATGGGAACCCATACAGACAGTATAACCCAGATTATGGATACTATACAGATGCAGCAGGAAAAAGAAGAGCATTGTCTAACAAATCTAACTTCTATGCAAAACCAGTAATGATGTTCAACTGGGATTGGAATATTACTCCAAAATCTAAATTGAGCACTGTACTATACGCTTCTAATGGTAGAGGTGGAGGAACAGGCGATTTAGGAAAAGTAGGAGGAAAAAGAATTACTGATGCTTCTTTCAGAGATGCTGATGGACATATAAACTATGATGCTATCTTCGCAGCGAATGCAGCAGTAGATGCGAATGCAGCAGGAACAGGAGCAGGATCTACCCTTATAAGAAGAGCATCTATGAACTCACACAACTGGTATGGTATTTTAGCAAATTTCCAACACAAAATAAATGATAACTGGAATTTCTCCATAGGAACAGACGACAGATACTACTATGGATACCACTACCAAATGCTTTCCCATCTATATGGAGCTAATGGATATAAAGATGATTCTAATATAAATAATGCTGTTCCAAAAGTAGTTACAAGAGTACATGATTATAAAAAACTTCCGTGGAATCCTTTCGGAGGAAAAACATTAGGTAGAGAGGAGCATATAGGATATAGTAATGATGGGGAAGTACTATGGTATAGTGGTTTCGGACAGGTAGAGTTTACTAAAAATAATTTCTCTGCATTCATACAAGGGTCTATTTCTAATCAAGCTTATAGAAGAATAGATAATTTTAAAGCATATGAAGAAGGACCTACAGTTCTAACTAGTGGGCAAGTAATTTACAGAAAAACAAGCTTTAAAAACCTGATAGGATATAATGTAAAAGGGGGAGCTAACTATAACATTAATGAAAACCATAATGTTTTCGCGAATCTAGGTTTCTATAGCAAGCAGCCGTTTATGTCAGCGGTATATCCAAATAACCAACAGGTATTGAATCCTAACTTGACAAACGAGAAAATATTCTCTGCAGAGGTAGGATATGGTTTTAGATCTTCTAAATTCAATGCAAACCTTAACCTATACAGAACTGAATGGAAAGATAGATGGGCGAGAATTCCAAATCAAACATTTGTAACAGCATCAGGTAATGTTACAGGATATTCAGAAATCAGCGGTATCACTCAGGTTCACATGGGGGTAGAAGTAGATGCTACATATAAACCAGTGAAATTCCTAGAATTACAAGGTATGTTCTCTTACGGAGACTACAGATATAAAGGAAATGCTACAGGAACTGATTTTGATGAAAGCAATAATCCTGTTACAACAACAGGAGGAAGTACTACACTGTACTTAGATAAAGTAAAAGTAGGAGGAAGCGGAAACAGCAGTATTCCACAGCTTACAGCTTCTTTAGGTGCGACTATCAAGCCAATAAGTGATTTGAGTATCTATGGAACTTGGAGATTTGTAGGAAACCTTTATTCAGCGGTTAATACAAATGACTACAAGACTGTTGCAAGACAAGAACAAGGAGCTCTTAGACTTCCAGATTACAATCTTTTAGACTTAGGTGTTTCATATAAACTAAGATTAAGAGAGCGTTCTCAGTACTTTACTTTCGGAGTGAATGTTTATAATGTAATAGACACTTACTACATTTCTGATGCTTCTACAAGTATCCATGCTACTGGTGCAAGTACTACATACAAAGGAATCGATACAAAAAACAGAGTATTCTTTGGCGCAGGAAGAACTTGGGCTGCTAGTGTAGCGTTCAACTTCTAGTAAAAAACAAGAAGATAATAAATGGAAATCCTAACTTTAATTAGTTAGGATTTTTTTATATTTGCGTTTCTAATTTAGAATAAAAAATGGAGGAATTATTTAATAGTGTATATAGTACTCATAAGGGAATTTCTTTTTCCACAGTGGTAGTTTTTGGAGCATTTATTTTTCTATTATTACAGGCGCATCTTAGTTATAAAGGTGCAGTTTCAGATGTTTTGAGAAAAACAAACTTTTTTTCAATGATGTTATTATATGTTCAGGGTATATTGGGTGTTTTTTTAGGAATTTATTCACCAGAGTTTTCGGAGGTTTCAGGATTTTCTTCACTTTTGAAACATTTTGAGTATGGGATAAGCATTTTACTCTGTGCAGGAATGATGACATATGTATACACATACATAAAAAATAATAAGCAACTAAGCCTAAAGATAGTAGTTATCGCATTGGTAGCGGCATTACTTTTTGAGTATGCATATCCTTGGAGACTTATTTTTGGTTAATTAAAATTTTGAATTTACTCATATGAAAATTGCGGTAGTGGGTGCTACAGGAATGGTAGGACAAATCATGCTGAAAGTTTTGGAAGAAAGAAATTTTCCTGTGAAGGAAATCATTCCAGTGGCTTCGGAAAAATCTGTCGGAAAAAAAATTAGTTTTAAAGGCAAGGAATATTCGGTAGTGTCCATGCAGGATGCCATCAATATGAAGCCAGAGATAGCACTGTTTTCGGCTGGTGGAGCGACTTCTCTAGAGTTTGCGCCTAAATTTGCAGAGGCAGGAACTACGGTGATTGATAATTCTTCGGCTTGGAGAATGGATGTTACCAAAAAACTAGTTGTTCCAGAGATAAATGCTGATGTTCTGACCCAAGAAGACAAAATCATCGCAAATCCTAACTGCTCTACTATTCAGCTGGTAATGATTCTAAATCCATTACACAGAAAATACGGACTGAAAAGAGTAGTAGTATCTACATATCAGTCAGTTACGGGAACAGGTAAAGCGGCAGTAGACCAGCTTAACCAAGAAATAAAAGGCGAAGAATGCGAGAAAGTTTATCCTTATCAGATTTTCAAAAATGCACTTCCGCACTGTGATGTTTTCGCAGATGATGACTACACAAAAGAGGAATTAAAACTAATGACCGAGCCTAAAAAGATTTTGGGCGACAGCAGTTTTGAAATCACAGCGACGGCCGTTCGTGTTCCTGTGCAGGGCGGACATTCTGAGAGTGTGAATATTGAGTTCAATGAAGACTTTGATATAGAGGAGGTTAAACAGATTCTTTTAAACACGCCAGGTGTTATCGTGGAGGATGATGTAGCCAATAAAAAATACCCTATGCCATTCTATTCCGAAGGCAAAGATGAGGTTTTTGTAGGGAGAATAAGAAGAGATAATTCCCAACCAAAAACGCTCAATTGCTGGATAGTGGCGGATAATCTAAGAAAAGGAGCAGCAACAAACGCTGTCCAAATCGCTGAATATTTGGTCAAAAATCAGTTGGTATAATTTTGGTATCATACCGTACACATAGTACGGAAAAATGAAAATAAACTTTATTCAGAAATTTTTGATGATTTGCTCTGGTGCGAATCTTCACATCTTAAAGAAAACTCCTTCCGAGTGGAATAAATATTCCGGCATCGGAGGGATTGTTTTATTCACAGGCTTTTTTGCGGGAATCTCCGCAGGGTACGCCACCTATACCATTTTTGATGATTTCCACGCTGCGCTGGCGGCGGGATTCATCTGGGGACTGATGATTTTTAATCTGGACAGATACATCGTGTCCTCTATCAAGAAAACGGTTTCTTGGAAAAACCAACTTCTGCTGACGCTTCCTCGTTTGGTTTTGGCGGTGTTTTTAGGAATTGTTATTTCAAAACCATTGGAATTAAAGATTTTTGAAAAAGAAATCAATAAACAGCTAAACACCATCATCCAAAGGAATAAAACAGAACTTCAGGAACAGATGAACAGCAGGATTCTACAGCAGTCAGGGCCTTTTGCAAAAGAAAAAGAACAAATCCAAAGTCAAATAGAATCCTACCAAAAAGCCTATGATTCCGCAGTGGTGGATTTAGAAAGAGAGGTTCTGGGCAAAGAAACGGGACTTACGAGCGGGAAGGCTGGTTTTGGTCCAAATGCAAAGCGAAAAACTGAAATCCGTGACAACAAGAAAAAAGAGCTGGAAGCCTATCAAAAACAGATGGAACCACGGCTGAAATATCTGGACGAGGAAATCTCTAAAGTCTATACCAAACTACAAACGGAGCAGAAAAACAGCGAGGATTCGGAAAATAGGTTCAATGGTTTCGCGGCGAGGCTTCAGGCGCTGGATGAGCTAGGCGTAAATCCTATCATGGCTGTGGCAGCGATGTTCATCATGGGACTTTTCATTTGTTTAGAGATTTCGCCTGTTTTGGTCAAATTGATTTCTACTGCAGGGCCATACGATTATCTTTTAGAAAAAACCGAAACCGAAACTAAGCTTTATGCGAAAGAAAAAATAGAAAAAGGAACCATCTCTACGGATTTTAGAATAGAGAAATTCAAAAAAGATTTGGATAATTTGTAGAAAAAATCAAGGCTTATAAAAATGAGCCTTGATTTATTTTATAAGATTTTTTCTGTAATAAAACAGCGGAACTATCAGTAAAATGGGCAGAGGCTGAATCACAAATCTTCTGATATAAAACGAAAACAAATTCCCAAAACTAAATTCCGTATAGACAGAATACAGATAAATAGGGAAGAAAAGAGCGAAAGATAAAGTGATTAAAACCATCGCTTGGAAAGTCCATTTTTTATTTAAAAACAAGAAATGAACAATTCCCAAAGAAAAAATAAGATTTAATAAAAATCTGAAAAGATGGCTGCCGATGAGCCTTGTCCACTCAAACTGAGGAAATGCAGGATTGCCAGTATTCGCAAAATAATCTAAAAAAGGGTCATAGAATAGAACTTTTTCCAGATATCTCACTCCAATAAGCCCTGCCACACAAAGTGCGGCACCAATCCAGTTCCAATGTTTCATCGTTTAACAAAAAATTTAATCCAGATAATCCAAAGAAAAACCACACCTCCATAGATAATGGCAGGAAAGGCGTAATCATGAGCAATCTTAAAATGCTCTGGTGAAAGTTCCATATAGACAATGTTAATAAGAGCTATTCTCGTAACATTCACTACATAAAGGAAAACCAGTCCCAAAAGGGCAAACCAAAAAGTCTGAATTCCTCTATAAAAAGTAAAAATAAAGGCAAGATACAGAATCATGATAGAAACGGCATTACAGCCCTCAATCATCGTGGTAGCCCATATGTTATTGATATAGAAATATAAACCGCTCTTTTCGGTGGATTCTATCAGCTGGGTATTGTAGCCCATTTTATTCATGCAGAAAGTAGACTGCTCTGCTATAACTCTGGTCAAAGGGTCTGTGGCGGCATCGGAATATAGATTTAGATAAAACTGATAAAGTAAAATCAATCCCAGATAAGTCGCCAAAAACCTTAATAACAGGATGAGAATAGGCTTTAGGTCATCAAACATTATGATAATTTTGGGCAAAAGTAAACAAAAAATAGGAAAAATTTAATGAAAAACTATATATTTGCTTCTGCAATTTAATTGACACTAAAAATATGTTTAAATCATTTCTTCACTGGAAAGTTTGGGTAAATATTTTAATTACCCTAGGGATATTTTTTGGTTTGGTTTGGGGGACATTCAGATGGTTGGACACCCACACCAACCATGGAAAAGAGGTACCCGTTCCGAATGTGGTAAATATGTCTGTCCAAGAGGCCGTAAAAGAATTAGAAAACATGGGGCTGGATGTGGAAGTGGACAGTTTTAAATACGACCCTAAATATAAGCCTTTTCAGGTGTTACAAATTTATCCTGCCGCAGGTTCTCGTGTGAAAGAGGGCAGGACTGTTATCTTGAGAATCAATCCAAAAACTTGGGCAAAAGTGGAAGTTCCTAATCTTTTAGAAAAATATAAAGGTTTGGCATTTAGTAGGTTAGAGCTTGTAGGACTAAAAGTAGGTGACACTATCTATGAGCCAAGTATCCAGAAAGATGCCGTTCTGAAAATGATATACAAAGGAGAGGAGCTAAAACCAGGAGCATTATTACCTAAATTTTCTGTAATAGATTTGATCATCGGTTCTGGACCGCTTAGAGATATTGCTGTTCCGAATGTAGTGGGGCTTACAGTGAAAGAAGCTCGTGAAGTGATTATGGCTAATAATTTTGAGTTTGGTATTGCAGAATACGAAAGCGGAGTAAAAGACGAAAATGATATAGTCTATTACCAAGACCCTGCCATGGGTAGCCTTAGAGACCAAGGGATGCAGATAGATGTCTGGGCGAGTAAGAAAACTCCTGCCGAAATGGTGGATAAAGCAAGAGAGCTGGATAAAATATATGGACTTCCGAAGGATGAACCAAGTGAACCAGCAAGGGAAACCAGACAGGCTAATACACCGATGGAATATCCTTCTTCTACAAAGCAAAACATAAAAGTAGAGTCTTCTCCTGCTAAACCAGCGGAAACGAAAAAACCTGAGGAGAAAAAAGACACTAAAAAAACAGAGGAAAAACCTAAAGAAAACACTACGAAACCAGCCGAAAAACCAAAACCTAAAAAAGTAGTAGTAGAGTAGAGAAAATAAGATGATAGAAGAAAATGAAGGTTTTATAGAAGATGAGGTTCTCAATGAATCTTTGGAGGAAGGGAGTGATCTGTATGAGCATCTCAATATTGTCGTAGATAAGAATCAGGAACCTCTCAGGATAGACAAATTTTTGTTGATTTTTAGACAAAATTCCTCCCGAAATAAAATTTCTCAGACTTGCCGCGCTGGTAATGTGGTTGTAAATGGAGTTCCTGTAAAACAGAACTATAGAGTAAAGCCTAACGACCATATTTCGGTTCTTCTCGCTCATCCTCCTCGCGAAAATGTTATCATTCCTCAGGATATTCCTATCAATATTGTCTATGAAGATGATGATGTATTGGTAGTGGATAAGGAAGCAGGAATGGTTGTCCACCCTGGTTTTGGGAACTGGGATAAAACACTAGTCAATGCTGTGGCCTATCATTTTGAGAAAAATGGCTTGAAAACGGATTTAGACCGTGTAGGGCTGGTTCACAGGATTGATAAAGATACATCAGGACTCCTTGTCATTGCTAAAAATGAATATGCGATGAGTTTCCTTGCGAAACAGTTTTTTGAACGAAAAACCAAAAGGCTCTATTGGGCTTTTGTTTGGGGAAATTTAGAAAATGATGAGGGAACTATCCGCGGACACATAGGACGGCACGAAAAAAATAGAATGCAGATGGCGGTCTATGAAGATGGAAGCGTGGGCAAGCATGCTGTGACTCATTATAAAGTTTTAGAGCGTTTCCGATATATGACTTGGGTAGAATGTAAGCTGGAAACAGGACGAACGCACCAGATAAGGGCTCATTTCCGCCACATAGGTCACACTCTTTTCAATGATGAAAGGTATGAAGGACATATTCCTCTAAGGGGACAAAATCTGCCTAAATACAAGCAGTTTATCCAAAATATTTTTGAAATATTACCAAGACATGCTCTGCATGCTCATACACTTGGGTTTATCCACCCGACCACCAAAAAGGAAATGTATTTTGAAAGTCCAATGCCAAAGGATATGCAGGAGGCAGTCGATAAATGGAGAAATTATTTAGCTTCAAATTAGAAATAAAATATTTAATTCCTAAAAAAATAAAAGAGAGAGATTTTAGTCTCTCTCTTTTTGATTTATGCTTTTTGTCCATTTACGAATACTTCGCCTTCTGCGGTATAAACTGTGATGTTTTGTTTCCCGTCAGGTGTCTCTCCAGTTACTCCCAGCAGGGCAGGAATAAGAGCATCAGGCGTTACAGAGAACTCGTCTATTCCAGCATCTACCAGCCATTTTGCAAACTCTGGATTGGTAGAAGGAAGGTTGCCACAGAGACCTAAATGGAACTCTGGTTTCGTAGTATTTCTTTCTTGGATAAGGTTTTCTATTCTAGATTGTAGATGTTGTATATGCCAAGGAAGAATATCTCCTCCTGAGCGATCTAATCCAAATTCTAGTTGTAAAAGGTCATTAGACCCTATTTGACCGCCATCAGACACTTTGAAAAACTCTGTCGCGCGAGAAATATTCACAGGAAGCTCAAACATCATTTGAAGAGGAATATTGATGCTGCTTTCTTTCACTAATCTAGCGACTTCTTTCATTTCATCAGGCGTTCTCACAAAAGGAACTTCTATGTGGATATTGGTATATCCCATATCATTTATCACATAAGCCAAAGCTTTTAGGTCTATGGCAAGGAATGCTTTTTGGTATGCACCTAAATATTTTCCTGCACCTCTGTCTCCCAGCATAGGGTTTTCTTCTACAGGTTCATAGGCTCTTCCTCCTAATAAATCAGCGTGTTCATTGGTTTTAAAGTCAGGAAGTCGCACAACCATAGGTTCATTGATATCATCAGTATAGTATGGAGAAACGATTCCTGCAATTTCCCTTGCGAGAGCTTTTACATACCAATCCACAGGAGATAGCTCGCCAGCTTCAGTTTGGATAAATTCAGCTACGCTTTCGGCTGTTTTTACAGCTTCTTCTTTTGTCATTCTTCCCTGACCTACCAGCTGCAAGAAGTCACTCTCCAAAGTAGAATAATTCATTACCGCCATAGGATGCACTCTAAGTTTTGCAGCCAGCATTTCCCAGCGAACTAGTCCAGAACCTCTACCAATATTAAGAGAAGGGAAATAAGAACGCATACATACAGACCTTGCTGTACTTGCATCGGATACTATCAGACGGATAGGAATAGGAGAAGGTTTTAGTCCTTCTAGCTGAGTTTCTGTTACAGAATACTGGTGGCGACCTTCATAGAATGCAGGAGTATCTCCCACGCCATAGTAAGTGATTAGGCTGCCGTCTTTTAGGAATTCAGGCGCACCCTTTACGGATACAGCACATGGCAAGCCATGTTCTTTACACCAGATAGGAGTGTGGTCATTTTTCCCTCCACGCGTAGTGATGCAGGCTACAGTCTGTTCCATAGAAGGCTCCATCCAAGGGTAAGTCATCGCAGTTACGAGGATTACTCCTATTTTGTCGCCGTATTTATCTGTGATTTGTTTTTTCTTTTCGTTAAATTTCTTCTCAAAATCTCTTTTGAACTCAGCTCCTTCACCAAAGAGAGAGATTACAACTCCATGTGTGATACTTGGAATCCCAGCATTAATCCCTTTTGATTTTAGAAGCAGCGCACTTTCTAGAGTAGCATTTTCTTGTCCATCTTCATTCAGTCCATCGAGAGTAAATTTTCTATGCACAGGCTCGTGTTTTAGGGTCGTAATTGCTCTCTGCTGAGTGATGATGATGGTATTTGTTTTAAAATTAATAGCCGCCTCCAAATCACTCTCTACACTTTCTGCATCCAGCACTCTGAATAAGTCGCCAAGGAGCATTCCTATCGTAGAAAGAGTGGAAGCAGTCTCATCAGACATACATTTTTTTGCGGAGTTTTCAGGAGTGTTTTTATGCCATTCTCCATCGAAATACTCTTGTTTTTCACCAAGTTTAAAGTCTATTAGACCATCTTTTTTTAGTCTCAAAGGTCTTTTTGCAAAAATCCAAGAGTCGCTGGAAACTCTACCAGAAACCACAGCTTCGCCAAGTCCGTAAGTGAAGTTAATTTCCACAAAACCAGGGTGGTTGCTCTGTGTGTCAGCCGTGAAAATAGTTCCCGCCACATCTATGCTCGGCTGCATATCCTGCACCATTACAGCAAATGAAAGAGAGGCTAAATCCTCGCCGAAAGCATGTGGAGCCGAAAACTGATAGTGCAGTGCCCCACGATTAAAACGAGAAATAAAACATGCTTTGATAGCATTAAGAACTTCCTCAAAACCAAACTGGCGTAGTTTAGTAGAATATTTTCCACTTCCGCTGAATTCTCCTCCATCTTCGGAAGGCGCTGTGGAACGGACAGCTCTTGGGACATTAGGATTTTTTTTGTCCAGCCATTCGAAAGCGACACGCACAGCCTCTACAAATTCTGTAGAAAATTCTACTTTTCTGATGAGGTCTTGGCAGTTTTTCTCAGCAGTGGAAAAACTTTCGTTATTTTGTAAATCTAATATATTTCTGTCTAAAAATTTTCTCAATTTAGGAAGAAGAGGAGAAATGAACAACTGATATGCATAATCTGTTACCGCGAACTGATTTTCAGCGATTACATGGAGAGGTTGATTTTTTAATGAATCTATGATTTCTTGTGCTTTTGGAGACATGTGGCTGTCTAGTCCATTTAGTTTTCGGAAAATATCGGCTTGTTTTGCGGATTTCCCACCGACCCAGTCTTTATTCAAAATACCAGCGTTATAGGTAGATACTATCCAAGGCTTTTCAGCAGTTCCTCCTGCCCATAGTAGATTTCCCTTGCTGTCAAATTCACAAGCAGCATACATTTGTTCTTTGTTCATTTTAGATAAATTTAGGTTAAATTATGATTTAATTCATTTATTACGAGAATGTTATATATCCCAAATTTAAGTTAAAAAAAGCATATAAAACTATTTTTTTATTGCAAATAAAGGTGTACCTTTGAGGTTCGCTTTTATGAAATATATTCTCCCGTTGTGGGAGTTTTTTCTTTATGCTTTATATTCATATTCCTTTTTGCAAACAGAAGTGCAGCTATTGTAATTTTCATTTTTCTACTTCTTTGAAATTGAAAAATGAGATGCTTTCCGCCATTAAAAACGAATTATCATTAAGAAATAATGAGCTGAAAAACAAAGCCTTAGAAACCCTATATTTTGGAGGAGGAACGCCGTCTATTTTGGAAGTGGATGAAATTAAAATGCTGATGGATGAAATCCTGAAATATTTTGATTTTTCTAGGGATATAGAAATTACCTTGGAGGCAAATCCAGATGATTTAGACCAAAAATTTTTGAAGGGAATTGCAGAAATTGGGATTAATCGGCTTTCCATAGGAATACAGAGTTTCCATGATGAAGATTTGAAGCTGATGAATCGTGTGCATAGTTCCTCACAAGCAGAATCTTCGGTGAAAAGAGCGCAAGATGCAGGTATTCAGAATATTAGTATAGATTTAATTTACGGAGTGCCTACATCTAATTTTGAGATTTGGAAACAGAATTTGGATAAAGCCATAGAACTGGAAGTTCCGCATGTTTCTTCTTATGCGCTGACCATAGAGCCAAGAACTGCTCTTGAAAACTGGATAACCAAAGGAAAAATAAACCCTCCGAAAGAAAATACACAAAATGAGGAATTCTATTACATGGTAGATTTTTTGAAAGATAATGGCTTTGACCATTATGAAATATCAAATTTCGGGAAGCCTGATTTTTATTCCAAACACAATACTTCTTATTGGAAATGCAAACCCTATTTAGGAATTGGTCCTTCGGCGCACTCTTATGATGGAGAACAAATCCGAGCGTGGAATATTGCTAACAATTCTTTATACATCAAAGATCTTTTACAAGGCAAACTACCATTAGAAAAAGAAATATTATCCGAAAAAGATAGATATAATGAAATGCTGATGATAGGCCTTCGTACGAGCTGGGGAGTAGATTTAGCAAAAATAAAAAATGATTTTTCGGATGAAATCATACAAAAATTCAACACTGATATTCAGCCAAAAATAGAACAGGGAATACTCTTTATAGAAAATAATCATCTCAAAATTCCTGAGAAGCATTGGTTCTTTGCAGATGGAATAGCTTCGGATTTATTTTTGATATGATTTTAGAACATTCTTAAAATAAAAAGACTCCCATTTGGGAGTCTTTATTTATGATTAAACTTAATTATTTTTTAAGTTCATCTGGTCCTAAGATGTAATCATCAATAACATCTTCTTGTCTGAATTTAGGTTTTTTAACCAAGAAAGCAAGAACTAATGAAATTGCGATCAATCCGATAGCTGCGTGGTAAGCGAAGAAATAAGATTCTTGAGGGTTACCAGCTGCTAGAGCTAACTTTTTAGAGTAAGCAGCGATTTGTGGACCAATGATTAGAGAAGCTCCCCAACCTGTATAAACTACACCATAGTTAGCACCGTAAGCCTTAAGACCGAAGTAGTCAGCTACGATAGATGGAGTTGTACTCATTACAGAACCATAAACCACACAAGTAAGGATAACTCCTAACACGATAGCTACTGGAGAAGTATATGTGTGGAAGAAGAACATGTTAATCGCTTGGATAGTGTGGATTACATAGTATACATTCTTTCTACCGATGATGTCAGAAATCATACCTCCTAATGATCTACCAGTTGCGTTAGAGATAGATGTTACAGGTACCATCACCCCAAGTAGAGATGTTGCAAGTTCAAAGTTTTCAGGTGTAATTAATCCAGATTCTACACCAGAAGTTAATCCAGACTGTACTCTCATGATGTCAGAAGAGTTAGAGATTACCATCGCACCAGCAGAACAATATAGAGCATAGATAGAGAACAATGCCCAAGCTTGCCAAGTTTTAGCCATAGCTGCAGTTCCGATAGAAGCAGTTTTCTTAGCATTTTCTTTTACTGGTTTGTTTTCTTGTCCTTCTGGTTCAGGAATTTCATATCCTGCAGGAGGGTTCACTACATTCAATGCAGCTGGGATACCCATAGCAAGGATAGCACATCCTAAAATTCTAAGAGTGTTTTCTAATGAGAATCTAGGGAAGCTGTCAAAAGTCCAAACGAAAGCTTGACCTTTCAAGAATAAAGTTTCTAGTGGACCTAACCAAAGAGCTCCAAGACCAAATCCTGCTACTACAAGACCGTTGATCATCCCTTTTTTAGATGGGTGGAACCACTTCATCGCAGCAGCACGAGGACATGCATATACGAATCCGATACCATTACCTACGATCATAGCGAATACGAAAGTAAATAAGTAAGGGTGGTTAGTCAAGAAACTACAAAGAATAGCTCCTAAACCTGTCATCAATACCCCGATAAGGATAACTTTAGTAGGACCGATTTTGTCCTGCCAAGCTCCAGCGAATACAACGATAAACGCTGAAGTAAACCCTCCAATACCATATGGTAAAGCAAGGTGAGATTGTTCCCATGCAGAGTACATTCTTTCTGCAGCCTGAACGTTTTTGTCCTGAATACCCTCTAGGTTAGTGTACTCAAGAGCATCCTTCAAGTTACTCCATGTGTATAGAATCCCAACAGAGAAGTTGGAGATAATACCAGCGATGAGTACCCTTGTGGCTTTCTTTTTTGCTGTTTGTAAATCCATTGTGTATAATTATTTAAATGTTATTTTTAAAAGTTTATAATTATTTTGAGATGATTTGATTTATTCAATCGGGGTGCAATTTAATACTATTTTTTTAATTGGCACTATTTTTTGTTAATAAAAATATAAAACTCATCATTACCCAGCATCATACATATCTTTACTACTACAAAGTTACTAAACCTTTTTGAAAATCGGGGGCAAAAATAAAATAATAAATCCTTATTTAAAAGATGATATAAATCATGCTTTGTTTTTCTGGCTTCCTAAAAGCGTGATTTTTTGGTGATTAAGGAGATGTTTGAAAAACATAATTGAGCGTTTGATTTTATAAAATGTTAAAAAATCATAAATAAATATACAAATTAAGCGTTTATATGATAAACGGCTAATTTTGATAAGGTTATATACCTTAATATATATCTGTATAAAGAATA
>CAUSFO010000045.1:0-13578 GCA_963530895.1 uncultured Flavobacteriaceae bacterium
AATCAAAAGGTTTCATAATAGGGAAAAGGAACTGATAAAATGGCGTGATATTCTGCACTTCCTCAGATTTTTCAAAAGCCTTTTCTTTTCCCATCATCTCTAATTTTTTAATGAAATTATCAAATCTTTTGTCAATAACCGAAATGGAATTAACTAAATATTGATATCCTTTGTCTTTTTTACCAGCGATTTCGTAGCCATTTACTACTGCTTGGACTACCATAGAGTAGAGCATAGGCTGGGTAACCATCTGTCTTCTAAGTAGGTTTTGCTCTCGTTTGCTGAGGCTTAGATAATAGTCATATTCGCTAAAAATATCCTTTTTCATCTGTTCAGCCAGTTTGAGACCTTTTTGCTCTTCTCCTGCTGCTATGTATCCGAAAATAATAGCACTCACCGAGCGAGGGTCATTATATTTCTCCACAGGAATTTCTCTTGAAGCTAAATCTAAAACTTCCAAAGCCCTTGCTTTTTGTCCTTTTAGAACCAAAGCTTCTGCGGCTCTTCCAGCTGATGTTCTGTAGTTCATAATGTTGGAGGTTGCCGTTTCATCATAGTGGACTTTAAGGTCTTTGAAGTTCCCCCAACGGAAATTTTTAACAACTTTGTAGAGTTCATCAGCGTCTACACGCCCTAAATCCCCATCTTCTCTTTCTGGTGTTTTTATAGGAACAAGGCGATAGTTAAACCCATCAAATTGTAAATAATCATTTAGGTAAAATATATTTTTGGAGTCATAAATACCTCCAGAAGAGAAACTTATAGGTCTTTTCCAATCAAAATTTGCTAAAATATCCATCATCATGAGTTCATTTTTGTACATGGTGGAACCTTCGTAGTTTATGATGATTTCGTTTTCTGCAAGTGGAGCATCTTCCGCTTTTATAATTCCTGATTTTACTGCATTTTCTTTGTTTACAGGTAATACGAATTTGCTTACAGGCAGGAAGTTGAACTTGTGATATTGCTCTTCCCCGAATAACATTTTTAGAATCATATCCTTGTCCTCAGATTTGGAACGGAGGAACTGGATAGCTTCTTTTAATGTCATGGTTTCTTGGGTTAGATATTTTCTTAAAGAAGCCAATTCTGTTGCTGGAACTCCTTGTTTTTCAAGGTTTTCAAAGATGCTTGCCCAGCTGTTTATGTTCATCAGATAGATTTGGTCGTTCGTCCCATCTCGGTATTCGGCATGCGACAGCGAAGAAGGAACAGGCATCGCATTATAAGTTCTTCTTTTCACTTGGTCTATGTTCCAAGGTGTTGCCAAAAGCGTGTGGTTGATTACCTTCACATCATCTCTAAATCTTTCTGTCTCTTGGATAGCCCAAGTAGGGTAGGTGTCATTGTCTCCATAGACAAATAAAATTCCGTTTTTAGGGAGTGATTTCAGCGAAGAATAGGCATAATCATATGCTGTGTATCTGCCACTTCTGTCATGTGGAGTATAGTTTTGGAAGCCCATCATTAGAGGAATTCCTAGTAGAATGCTCCCTGTAGCGATATTATAAGAATTCTTTTTTATTTTATTTTTAAGGAAGTTAAAAATTCCTGCCGCGCCCAGACCTATCCATATCGCAAAAACATAGAATGAGCCGACCATAGCGTAGTCTCTTTCCCTTGGTTCAAATGGTTTTACCCCCGTGTAGAAAATAATTCCCACACTCATCAGGATAAATATAGAAAGCAGTGCGTACAATCTTCCAAAATCTTTTAACGATTGGTAAGCAAAACCAATGATTCCAAGAAGGAAAGGCAGGAAGAAAAAGTATACAGTACTTTCGTTTTTGAATTTTGAAGGCAGGTTGTCTTGGTCGCCCAGCATCATATTGTCAATAGCAGAAATTCCACTAATCCAGTTTCCGTTCGTGTTTTCCATGTGTCCTTCTAGGTCGTTTTGTCTTCCTACGAAATTCCACATCAGATAACGAGCGAAATAATATCCATTCTGGAAATCAATGAAATAATGCAGGTTTTGCGCCAGAGTAGGCTTTTTGATTTTGATTAAATCATAGCTTTTTACATCAAGATAATCTTTTGCAGTGATGTTTCCATCTTCATACTTAGCTTTTAATTCATCAAAAGCTTTTTTTGCATGAGGATTGTCCACTATATTTTCATTGGAATAATTAAACTCAAAATCAGGCGCACCATACATAGACACATAGTTGTTCATTACAGTCCTGTCAGAGTTGTACATTCTCGGCAAGAAGCTGACATGGTCTTTGTTGTACACATAGCTGGTGCGTTCGTCTACTTTGTCATATTTTCCTGTTTTTTCATTTTTCTCGTAGACATCGCCTGTTTTTATTGTTTTGTAGCCGCCATCCTCGTTTCTTTCTATTCCGTGCGCATCTAGATGAGCAGTGTAGTTTTGCCCATATATAGTAGGCCAGTCGCCGTACTGCTCACGGTTGTAGTAGTCCAGCATACCGATGGCAGTATCAGGATTGTTCAGGTTCATAGGAGGATTGGCATTGGCTCTGATAGGAATCATCATCCAGCACGAAAACCCAATAATCATATAAACTACTGATAATGCGATGGTTTGGTATAGATGGTTTTTGGTTTTTCTAGTATATCGGATGATGTAATAACAAAAAGCAACCAAAATCATAAATGCAATGATAGTTCCCGAATGGAACGGTAGACCGACACTATTCACAAAGAAAATTTCGCTCTTTCCGAAAAGCCTCATGACAATAGGGAAAATCCCTTTAAAAACAAATGCTAAAACTCCAAGTGTGATGAAATTAGCAATGATAAAGTTTTTCCAAGTGAATTTGTAATTTCTTGCATAATAGATGAAACACACCGCAGGAACTGCCAGCATCACCATCATATGAACACCCACAGAAAGTCCTGTGATAAAGAAAATCAGGATAATCCATCTCTGGCTGTCGCTGTCATGGTATTCGTTTTCCCATTTTGTAATCAGCCAGACTACTAATGCAATGAACATAGACGCCATAGAATACACCTCGCCCTCCACGGCAGAATACCAGAAAGTATCCGAAAAAGTAAATGCCAGCGAGCCTATAACACCCGAAAACAGCACAGAAATCATTTCCGCTGAGCTGAGCTCTTCCATTTCTTTATTTAAAATTCTGCGGACTAAATGCGTGATTGTCCAAAAAAGAAATAAAATCGTAAATGCACTGAATAGCGCAGACATAGCATTGATAATCAGTGAGTAATACGCCTCGTTCCCAAAGCTTAAAATAGCCGCCACAGCGCCCACCAGCTGGAATAGTGCTGCTCCTGGTGCGTGGGTAACTTCTAGTTTTACAGCGGATGAGATATATTCACCCGTGTCCCAAAAGCTGAATTTATGCTCTATAGTAGATAGATAGGTAATCAAAGCAATTCCAAAAACTGCCCAGCCTAATATGTTATTCCATTTTTTAAATGTCCAGTTTTTCATTAATAAAAATAATTTGTCGCGAAATTAAGATTTTTTGATAAAAGAAATCTAATTTTTAGCCTAAAATTATGTTTTTTTTAAATATTTATCTGATGAGGAAAAATTCTTTTTTAGAATTATTTTAAATAAAAATTTGGTTTGTGTATTTAAAAATATTAGTTTTGCCTAACATTTATTTCTAATTAAATCTAATTATATTATGAAAAATTATAAACTTTTTCCATTGTCAGCCCTGTTTTTCATAGGTTTGATGAATGCGCAAGATGTAAAGCAAGACTCCCTTCACAAGGATAAAAATGTAGATGAAGTGATTATCACAGGAACGCTCAAACCGATAAGCAAGTCTAAAAGTCCCGTTCCAGTGGAGATTTATACCAAGAAATTTTTTGAAAAAAATCCGACTTCTAACCTTTTAGAATCGATTTCTATGGTTAATGGGATTCGTTCGCAGATTAACTGTTCGGTTTGTAATACGGGAGACATCCATATCAATGGGCTGGAAGGGCCTTACTCGCTGATTCTCATCGATGGAATGCCGATAGTGAGTTCCCTTTCCACGGTCTACGGTCTGAGTGGAATCCCGAATTCTATGATAGAGCGAATAGAAATCGTGAAAGGTCCTGCATCCTCTGTATATGGGACAGAAGCGATGGGAGGAACTATCAATATCATCACTAAAAACGCTTTGACCGCACCGAAGTTTGCTTCGGATTTTAGCACGACTTCTTGGGGCGAGCAGAATATGGATTTGGCTACGAAATTCAATATTGGTAAGAAAGCAGCGTCTATCTTGAGCGTGAATTATTTTAATTTTACGAATAGAATTGACAAGAATAATGATGGCTTCATGGATACCACGCTTCAAGACCGAGTTTCTGTGTTTAACAAGTGGAATTTTAAGCGAAAAGACAATAGAATGGCTTCCTTTATGGCAAGATACCTTTATGAAGACCGATTGGGAGGGCAGCTCCAGTGGCAGAAACAGCATAGAGGCGGCGATGAAGTCTATGGCGAAAGTATCTATACCAACCGCTTTGAGGCGATAGGGCTTTATCAGCTTCCTACGGTGGAGCAGTTGTTTTTACAGCTTTCGTTTAATTATCATAATCAGGACTCTAGATACGGAACAGAAGCCTTTGATGCGACACAGCGCACGAGTTTTGGGCAGTTTTATTGGAATAAAAATTTCGGAAAGCATGACTTGATAGCAGGAGCTACTTTGCGCCATAACTACTACGATGACAGTACGATAGGAACGCAAAACACAGACGGAACGAATAACCCGACCAGCGACTGGCTTCCAGGGCTTTTCGTACAAGACCAATGGACTTTTAATGACAAACACTCACTTTTGCTGGGGTACAGATTAGACCACAGTAAAAATCATGGATTTATTCATTCTCCGAGGCTGGCTTATAAGCTGAGCCCAAGCCCTGCGACCAGCATTAGAGCGAGTTTTGGGACTGGTTTCCGTGTGGTGAATGTCTTTACTGAAGACCATAAATCGCTTACCAATGCCAGAGAAACGGTCATCAGAGATATTAAACCAGAAAAATCCATCAACGGGAATATTAATTTTACTCAAAAAATAACCGCAGGAAACGGCTATATTGATATAGATGCTACGGCTTTTTATTCCTATTTTACGAATAAAATCGTGGCTGATACAGAGACAGATAGCGATAAAATCATTTATGATAACCTGAAAGGGCATGCGATAAGCCAAGGGATTTCATTGGGAGCGAATATAAAATTTGGTATTCCGCTGAGCTTAAATATAGGGGCAACCTATATGGATGTTTTTGAAAAGTATGAAGAAGGGGGCGAAACGCACAAAAAATACGAGCAGCTCGCACCTAAATGGTCTGGAACTTATGCTCTTAGCTATGAGTTTAGTAGAAAATTCGGAGTGGATTTCACGGGCGAAGTTTATGGGCCGATGCGCCTTATCACCGTTCCGAAGGATTTCCGACCAGAATACTCACCATGGTATAGTTTGGCTAATATCCAGCTGAGAACTAAGTTTGACAATGGATTGGAAATTTATGGAGGTGTGAAGAATTTGTTTAATTTTACTCCGAAAGACCCTATTCTAAGACCTTTTGACCCGTTTGATAAAGATACAGGAACTAATAATCCGAACGGATATGAGTTTGACCCGTCCTATGGATACGCTCCGATGCAGAAAATAAGAGGTTTCCTAGGGATAAGATACACAATAAAATAAAATATATGAAACTAAAACTTGCTTTTTTGGCGGTTGTGTTGTCCTGTTTTTCTCACGCTCAAGAGCTGAGTAGTTTTGAGGAAGTGGAAAAACTAAGAAAAGAAAATCCTAAACCAGTGGTTGTTTTATTCACCACCGAATGGTGCGGAGTGTGCAGAGTGCAGAAGAAAAATTTATCGAAACTTCCTCAGAGCACATGGGACAGCGTTTATTTTATAAGCATAAACCCTGAAAAATACCAAAAAGACATAGAGTTTTTTGGGAAGAAATATACTTTCATGTCCAATGGGACTTCGGGACTACATAAAATAGCCTACGAGCTGGCTGGTGGCAGAGTTCCTGCTTACCCATTCTGGGTTTTTGCTGATGAAAACGGAAAAATGCTGACCCATGAGGGACTGCTGAAAGAAAAAGAACTGAATTCAATTTTTTCTAATCATAATCACTAAGTGCGGAAGTAAGGCAAAATCGCCTTACTTTCGTTTTTTTATTTGTTTTCAGATTTTTTCAGAAAATACTTTTGCAGCATTTGGTTCAAAGGATATATTTTGAAAATAAGATTTCCGATGAATATCACCACCAAAACCAAAGCAGGTTTGTAAATCAAATTCACGAAACTAGACTGAAAATTAGGAAAAACCGAAGTTAAAACAATCGCAGAACCGCAGATGATAACAGCCCAGAGCATTTTGATGGATAAAGGGAAAACCTTGAAATGGCGGTAGTTGAATACGATTTTTATTAAGTTAAACGAAGTCAAAGAAACAGTATAAGAAATGGCAATTCCCAAAATTCCTAAATCGGTATATTTTAGAAAAAAAGCATTTAGAGTGATGGTTACCACGGCTAGAATAAGCATAAACAGGGTGTTATACTTATAAAATTTGGACATGGAAATGATATGGCTGTTGAATCCCGTAGCCAAATCAAACAGCATAGTCATGCCGATAATCCATAAAATAGGTTCTGCTGTCCGAAGGAGTTCTCCATTTTTCATAAAGTCCGTAAGGAAAGGAAATCCCACCACGATACACGAAAAAAAGACCAATCCTAAAAAGAATAAACTGAGGGAAGTTTTTTTGTGAAAGCGGTCAAGATCCTGTAGAGTGTTTTCCGTAAGATGCTTGTTAATCATCGGTGCAGAGATGTTGTAAAGCCCCATCTGAGGGATGTTTATGAGGGTAACGATGGAGTAAATATTGCTGTAAAGCCCATTTTGTTCAAAGCCGATGTATTCCCCAATCATCACATTGGCGATTTTCAAAGCTAAAAAACTGCCTATATTTCCCAAAAATCCAAAAAAGCTGTACGATAAAATCTGAACCCAAAGCCCGTTTTGTCGGAAATAATCTGTGCTAAAATCAAAATGAAATTTCTCTAACCTGTTGTTATACAGGAAATAACCTAACATTGCTGTAAAGAAAACAGAAATAAAGAAAATAAGTGCCAGATTTTCAGGGACTTTTGCGAAGAAAAACAAACAAAAAGCACCGATGTTGGCGAGTTTAGGAAACAGATTTTCAAAAATGTTTGGAATCGCGATGCGTTTATAATTGGAAATATATTTATTCAAAACAGTAGAAATGGACAGAAACAAAATCAAAGGAAAAATAAGATGTTTTGCCTGCCAGTTTTCACTTTGTTTTAAAGAAGGGAAAATATTGAAAATCAGAAAGTAAAGAATTCCGAAAATAAAAAAGTTGATAAAAATCCCTACAAGGGACAGCGAGAGCATGTTCTGGTGTTTTCCGTCTTTTTGTGTCTGTGCAAAAAACTTAACATTAGAAAAAGAAATCCCGAAAACCACTATCGGAACGAACATCTCCGCCGTTGGGAAAATAAATCTCAACTTGCCATAAAATTCCAAATCGTTCGGGAAAATAAAGAAATTTGCCAGCGTTCCCAGCAAAAATCCCAGATATCCTACAATGGAATATTTTAGCCCTTGTCGGAGTATTACACTCATTATCTGTTGTTTATGAAAATTATATTTTTGATGAATTTACTAGAATCTTCGGCAAAGATAGTATTTTGAGAATTTAGAATATCCTCAGTCAAAGGTTCTAGCGAAAAACTCTCTCGATGCAGATAATGCGCCGAATATCCGTATTTTTCTATATTAGAAATCACTTCCCAAATCGGCTCGGAATGGTATTTTTGCTCGATTTTTACCATCAGAACAGGTTTGAATTTTTCTATGGTTTCTTTCGCGCCTTCCAGCACGGAGAGTTCTTGCCCTACCGTGTCTATCTTTATGAAATCCAGCCTTTCCAGTTCCTTTCTTTCCGATTCTCTTTTTTGGCACCAGCTGTCAAGAGTGATGCATTCTGCTTTTTGCGTGGCTATTTTTGTGTTCTTATCTTCTGTAATGTTGTCCAGCAGGGTGCTTTCCTCGTTGATTTTTTCTTTGTTGAGGATAGGAATTGTCAGTTCAGCCTTCTTATTTTCATTGGATAGGGCTTTTTGATAAAAATTGATTTTAGGAAAAAGATTTTTGAGTCTTTTACAAAGGATTTTATTCGGCTCAAAAACATGAATGTTTTCAGGAAAAAGAATGTAATCCAGCCAATAGACATAATCTCCCCAGCCCGCTCCGATGTCTATGAAAACAGCTTTCTGCGGCAGGAAATCTTTCAGCCAGAGCAGCTCTGGTTCTGCATTTCTCTTAAAAATATTTTCCCTATTGAGACGGATGAGTTTTTTATAAAAACGACTTTTATAAATAGTAGGAGAAACGAACCAAAAATTCTGTGCAAGAGCATAGTAGGGATTAATCATGCTGTAAATTTTTCCAAACTACAAAACTACGATATTTACACAGATTTTAGATGAAAAATCTCCACAAAAAAATCAGAGATAAATTTTATCTTTCATAAAGGTGTATTGATTTTTGATTTTCAGACAAAAAGAAAGGTAGAATTTATTACCTTTGCACAAATTATTTAAGAACAAGATGAGTAGAGATAGAAAAAGTTTTTTGGGAAGAAGGGATAACAGAGAAGAGGGTAGAGGAAGCCAAAATAGAAATAAATTTGAGAAAAGGGACAGACCATCTGCTCCCAAAAAGTTTTACAAAAAACCTGATGAGCAGGAAGATAAGGCTAAATCCTTTATTCTGAAAAGAAAATTGGACAAAATCAGCAAACAGGTTGAAAAAGATACAATTAGGCTTAATAAATACATCGCTAATTCTGGAATATGCAGCAGGAGAGAGGCTGATGAACTGATTACACAAGGACTAGTGGAGGTCAATGGGAAGGTGGTTACAGAAATGGGATACCAAGTTCAGAAAACAGATAGAGTGGTTTTCGATGGACAGAGTATAACTCCAGAAAAGCCTGTATATGTGCTTCTTAACAAGCCGAAAGGATATATCTCTACGACAAAAGATGAGAAAGCGAGAAAGACCGTGATGGATCTGGTAGCGAATGCCTCGCCGTATCGTTTATTCCCAGTGGGTAGGCTGGATAGACAGACCACAGGACTTATTCTTTTGACAAATGATGGGCATTTGACTAAAAAACTGACGCACCCATCTTTCGGAGTGAAAAAAATCTATCATGTCACTTTGGATAGAAAACTAAGTGTGGAGGATCTGCGCACCATAGCAGATGGAGTTCGTCTAGAAGAGGGAGTAGCAGAAGTGGACAGCATCTCATACATCGAAGGAAAACCTAAAAATGAAGTGGGAATAGAGATTCACATCGGTTGGAACAGAGTGGTAAGAAGAATTTTTAAGAAGATGGGCTATGAAGTGGAGGCTTTGGACAGAGTGATTTTTGCAGGGCTTACCAAGAAAAATATCAAGCGAGGACACTGGCGAATTCTTACCGAAATGGAAGTGAATAACCTAAAAATGTTATAAAAAAATAGAAGTGATAAATACCCTCTTTGTGTTTATCACTTTTTAATTTAAAATACCGAATTTAGAATGGTTTTAGTAACGGGAGCAACAGGGATTTTAGGAAGAGTATTGGTTTTAGAACTCCTTAAAAAAGGCAAAAAAGTGAGAGCAGCCAAGCGAAAAAGCAGCAATATAGAAGAAGTCAAAAAATCTTGGTTCTTTTATACGACAGATGCTGAACGGCTGTTTGAGCAGATAGAGTGGGTGGATGTGGATTTGTGGGATTTGGATTCGCTGAGAGCGGCTTTGGATGGTGTGGAGGAGGTCTATCATGCTTCTGCAAAAGTGAGTTTTCACCCAAAAGATGCTCAAGAAATGCTCAGAACCAATGTGGAAGGCACTAAAAATATGCTCTATATAGCCGAAGAAAAACAGGTGAAAAAGTTTCTCTTTGTGAGTTCTATTGCGGTGCTGGATGAGGTGAATGAAAATGGGATTATTGATGAAAATTCGCAGTTTAACCCAAAAGAAGAGCATTCTGGCTATGCACAGTCCAAATACCTTGCAGAAATGGAGGTCTGGCGAAGCTCTGCAGAAGGGATGAATACCATTATCATTAACCCTGGTGTCATCATCGGCACAGGAAACTGGGGGAACAGCAGCGGAGAGCTTTTTACCACTTTTGAGAAAAATCCATTTACTTTTTCAGGAGGAACGGCCTATGTGGATGTTCGCGATGTGGCTAAAATAGCAGTGGAACTGATGGATAGAAATAAATTCGGCGAGCGGTATATTATCCTTTCTGAAAACCGAAAATATCAGGATTTGTCCGATATAGTAAGGCTTAAATTAGGAAAATCCAAAACGAAAATCCTTCCAAAGTCTATTCTGAATTTTGCATATTGGCTGAATGTGCTTTTGGGGTGGCTTATCCCAAGTTTAAAGAGAATTACCAAGAGTAATATAGAGGCGGTTACCAGCTTTACGCCGATTTCTAATGAGAAAATAAAACAAGAACTGAATTATAATTTTATTCCTATTAATGAAAGTATTGATTTTCATTTAGAAAATTATAAGAATAGAAAATTGTAAAATATTATAAATCAATGAAATGACTAATATAGAGCTGATACAAGAATGGTATAAAAATCAGTGTAATGGCGACTGGGAGCATGAATATGGAGTGAAAATAGAAACTTTGGATAACCCTGGCTGGATTGTCAGTATAGATTTAGTGGATACTTTTCTGCAAGGGTTTGAATATCAGTATTCTAGAAAAGCTGAAGAGGACTGGATAGAGCTGGTGTCTGATGGTAAAGTTTTTAGGGGAGCGGGAGATTTTCAGAAACTTGATGAAATTTTAGATAAATTTATCAATGAATTTGCATTGCCTAATATTAAAAATGCAAAGCAGATTTACGAAATATACGAGGAAATACCTTTGTCCATAGGGCTTAATGTATATAGACAACTTAATGCTATGCCCATTAGTTTGACAGAATTTGAGATAGTAGAAATTCCAGAATTTGATTTCAAAGATCTGAAAGTGGTGGATATAGAAGATTTTCAAAAAATGACTTTCCAAGAAGGCGAAATAGGCAGTAGATACAGAGTGGGCGACAGGGTGTCTTGCGACCTAAAAACGCTCTACGATGGGGTAAATCTTGTTATAAAAAATTAAAATCAATCCCAAAGTAACAAGCGTTGCCTATTTAAAATTTTGTTTTGCTTGTTATAATAGTTTATTTTTGTCCAAAATAAAATTTTGTTTCAGAAAATAATCATATTTCCTTTTGTGATGCTGGTTCGCTTTTATCAGCTGGCCATTTCGCCATGGCTGGGGAGCAACTGCCGTTATCAGCCCACATGTTCTCAGTATATGCTGGAAGCTCTGAAAACCCACGGTCTTCCGAAAGGATTATTTTTAGGAACAAAGAGAATTTTGAGCTGTCATCCATGGGGAGGCAGCGGCTATGACCCAGTTCCACCTAAAAAAAGAAAGTAAATTTAAAATGAAAGATAAAATAAGATTTTTTATTCTGTTTGCATTATTGCCGTTTCAGTTGTTCTTTTCACAAGAATACAAAAATGGTTTTTCCAACGGAAGTATAGTAACTAAAAAGGGAAGCACTCCTGTGAAAATATTTGTAAGCCCTGATATGAAGCAGGTTTATGATGCTCTCGGTTCAGAGAATGCAGATGTTTTGGTTATTCTTAATAAATACAATACAGAGCTGTCCAGCCAGAGAGAATATGAGTATGTGGCTCCGTATTATGAGGAGTTTAAAAAGAAAGGTTATCTTATTCTCAATGAAAATTTTATGCCTGTCGGCGAGGAGGGAATGTCCGCAGAATCCCTCAAAAGCTACAAATATATTTTGAAGTCCAATCAGCTGACAAAGCTGGATTCACAGATGAGTAAAATGGTATGGCTAAATACCGAGTTTAGCATTTGGAATCCTAATGAAGGCATAGATATTTTTGGTTTTAAACTGAGATATTACGGGCTGATGTTTGTTTTTGCTTTTGGATTTGGAATTTTGATCATGAGACAAATTTTCAAAATTGACAATGTAGATGATAAATTCATAGATCCGCTCTTTACATGGACACTGCTGGGGACTATTTTTGGGGCGAGAATAGGGCATGTGGTTTTCTATGAGCCGAGTTTGTTTGTAACGGATTTTTGGAGTGTTTTCCTGCCTATCAGAACGAAGCCTACGCTGGAGTTTACAGGTTTTTCTGGGCTAGCGAGCCACGGTGCTACTATCGCATTGATTTTGACTACATTATATTATAGTTATAGAATTATTAAGAAAAATCCGTTTTGGGTTTATGACAGATTAGGAATTGTTATTGCATTAGGAGGGACTTTTGTGCGAATGGGGAATTTTTTCAATTCTGAAATTATCGGAAAACCAGCGAGCGAAACTTCGCCGTTTGCGATACTTTTCCCACAGCAAAGCATGGAATACGGAGCCATAGTTCCGAGATATCCTACTCAGCTTTTTGAGGCTTTTGGGTATGTTTGTTTATTTATTTTATTGGCTGTTTTGTACAAATTTACTCGTAAAAAATATCAGCAGGGATGGCTGTTTGGGCTGTTTTTTGTGATACTTTGGAGTATTCGTTTCTTTGTAGAATTCTTGAAAGAACCGCAGGGAAATGAGGTTATCACATTTGCAGGGCTCAATACTGGGCAGGTTCTGAGTATTCCATTTATGCTGGCAGGTGTGGCTATTATGATTTATTCCAAGAAAAATAAAATAGAACCAGCTGAATAAGGTTGATTTACAAGGTTTTTGCTTTGTAATCAATTTTTGAAAAAGAAAAAAAATGATTTTAAACTCAAAAATTTACGGACAGGAAATTCAGGAAACTCCTCTGTTGGTTTTTCATGGATTGTTCGGAATATCAGATAATTGGGGTACTTTCGGAAGGGAATTTGGTCAGTGGATGCCTTGCCATTTGGTGGATTTGCGTAATCACGGAAAAAGTTTTCACTCGGATGAAATGTCTCACCAGATAATGGCGGAGGATATTTTAAATTATATCAATCATTATCAATTAGATAAGGTCAATCTTCTGGGGCATTCGCTTGGCGGTAAGGCAGTGATGCAGTTTGCGATTTCTTATCCAGAGAGGGTAAATAAACTTATCGTAGCAGACATAGCGCCAAGGGCTTACAGACCGCATCATCAGACGGCTTTTGAAGCGTTACAAAGTGTGGATTTTTCTGCTGTTTCTGCTCGTAAAGATGTGGAACTTCAGCTGGAAAAATACATTACGGACAGAGCCATGCTTTTGTTCCTTCTCAAAAATCTCTATTGGGAGCAGGAAAATAAACTGAACTGGAGATTTAATCTAAAAACTCTTTCCGAGAAATATGCTGATTTGGTCGGAAATATAGAAGCGAAAGGAGTTTTCGGAGGGAAAACTTTATTCCTCGCTGGCGAAAAATCTAATTACATCCTTCCAGAAGATGAAATCCTAATTCGTGAGAAATTCCCTGACAGCCAGATTGTTAAAATTAAAAATGCAGGGCATTGGCTCCAAGTAGATAATTCGCAAGATTTTAACAAT
>CAUSFO010000046.1:0-13349 GCA_963530895.1 uncultured Flavobacteriaceae bacterium
GTGGATTCTTCTATTATAAGTCTTTGTCTATCAAAGCAGTCCGATAGTAAAATAGATACTTTTTCCATCGGTTTTGATAAAAAATCTTTTGATGAAACCGAAAAATCAAGGCTTGTGGCGAATCTTATCGGCAGTAACCACCATGAATTCGTGATTTCCGAAAAGGATTTGACCTCTCATTTGGATGAGATTTTGCTGAATTTTGATGAACCTTTTGCGGATTCATCAGCTCTTCCGAGTTATATAGTCGCTTCTAAAACAGCTGATTATGTGAAAGTTGCCCTTACAGGAGATGGCGGTGATGAGGTTTTCGGAGGGTATAATAAATATTTAATCGGAGGAATTAACCAAAAATATACAAGTCTGGTTCCCAGATTCTTACACCAAAGTGTGCTGAAAGTAGCAAACGCTTTGACTAAACAAAAAGGAGATGAACGAGGACTGAAATTTAAAGTTAGAAAGGCTTTAAATTCAATAGATTATGACCATTCCTTTTTTTATAACATTATAAAATTAGGTTTCACGGACAGGGAAATGTCCATTTATCTCAATGAAAAAGACAGAGTCAAAAACCCTCTGGCGTATTATCAGCAAAGAATCCCAAATCCTAAAAATCTCACAGATTTTAGAAATGTAGACAAAATGATAAGCCTTGAAGGGGATATGATTGTAAAAGTGGATAGAACGAGTATGCTGGCTTCTATGGAATGCAGGGCTCCGTTTTTGACCAGAGAGATTTGGAATTACACTCTGAGCCTTCCAGATGAGTATCTGCTGAAAGGAAATAACAAGAAAATGATTCTGAAAAAAGCTTTTGAAAACGAGTTTCCAGAGCAGTTTTTGGAAAAGTCTAAAAAAGGCTTCGGAGTTCCTGTCGGAGACTGGCTTAGACAAGGGATGAGAAGTGAGCTTCTGAGCTATATAGATGATAAATTCCTTGAAGAGCAGGATGTATTTGATATTCAGAATATTAAGAAAATTGTTCTCAACCACTTGAATTCTGTGGAGGACAATTCCTTTAAAATCTGGACTTTTTACTGTTTCCAAAAGTGGTATAAAAACACATATTTAGCAACCAAATAGAAATAAAATATTTTGAAAAAACTCATTCGTATAACCACCGTACCAATATCTTTTAAAGTGCTTTTAAAAGGGCAGTTGCGGTTTATGGCTTCTAATGGATTTGATGTAACAGGGGTTTCTTCTGAAGGGGAGGAACTAAGAGAGGTTCGTGAAAATGAAGGAATTGTGATGGAAGCCATCAATATGTCTCGTAAAATAACGCCTTTTCAGGACTTGAAATCGCTTTGGGAAATGTGGAATTTTTTGAGAAAAGAAAAACCACAGATAGTCCACACCCATACGCCCAAAGCAGGAATTATAGGGATGCTGGCAGCACGATTGGCAGGAGTTCCGCATCGTCTGCATACCGTGGCAGGGCTGCCTTTGATGGAGGCTACGGGAATTAAAAGAAAAATTTTAAACTTTGTGGAAAAGCTCACATACAGCTCTGCTACAAGGGTTTATCCTAATTCCAAAGGCTTGTATGATTTTATTTTGCAAAATAATTTTACTCAAAGTAATAAACTGAAAATCATCGCTAATGGTTCTTCTAATGGGATAAATACTACATTTTTTAGTCCAGCGCAAGTATCTGAAATAGAAAAGGTTGCACTTAGAGAGAAATTGAACATTCAGCCTGATGATTTTGTATTTGTGTTTGTTGGGAGGATTGTCAGCGACAAAGGAATAAATGAACTGATAAAAGCATTTTCTGAGCTTCAGACAGCAGAAAATAATGAATTAACAGGCATAAAACTTCTTTTGGTAGGAGGTTTGGAGAGTGATTTAGACCCTTTGAATCCAGAAACTTTGGCTGAAATAAATCAAAATAGAGATATCATTTCTGTGGGCTTTCAGCAGGATGTTCGTCCATTTTTTGCTATTTCTGATGCATTGGCTTTTCCAAGTTATCGCGAGGGATTTCCTAATGTGGTGATGCAGGCAGGAGCTATGGGACTGCCAAGCATCGTTTCTGATATCAATGGCTGTAATGAAATCATTGTAGAAGGAGAAAATGGGCTGATTATTCCGCCTAAAAATGTAGAAAAATTAAAAGAAAAAATGCTAACTTTGGCAAGAGACAAAAATTTATATATTAAATTGAAAGAAAACAGCCGCAGAATGATAAAAAATAGGTATGAGCAGTCTGTGGTTTGGAATGCCCTTTTGGAGGAGTATGAAGGTTTGTTACAAAGTGTTTAAAGTCAGTTTTTAATATGTATAAAAATTTTATTAAACCTGCTATAGATTTCGTGCTTGCGCTTGTAGGATTTTTGTTTTTAAGTCCTATTTTCGTGCTGGTTACGATAGGTTTATTTTTTGCCAATGATGGGAAGCCATTCTTTTTTCAGCTTCGTCCAGGGAAGAATGGGAAGATTTTTAAAATCATCAAATTTAAAACCATGACTGACAAAAAGGATGAAAACGGAAATCTCCTGCCAGATGCAGACAGACTCACCAAGATAGGCAGCTTTGTCCGTAAGACTTCTTTGGATGAAATCCCGCAGCTGCTGAATGTCATCAAGGGAGATATGTCTCTTGTCGGGCCAAGACCGCTTTTACCGAAGTATTTGGAACTTTATAATGATTTTCAGCGCCGAAGAAATGAGGTCAAACCTGGCATCACAGGATGGGCTCAGGTCAATGGGCGTAACAGCATAAGCTGGGAAAAGAAATTTGAATATGATGTTTGGTATGTCGATAATGTAAGTTTTTTATTAGATATTAAAATACTGATAATGACTGTTTTAAAGGTGGTAAAATCAGAAGGAATCAACGAACAGGGACAGGCTACATCAAATGAGTTTAAAGGAAATAACATAGAATAAATAATGGACAAGAGGATAAAACTAAAATTTATATATCATAATATGACAAGAAGTAATAGAGCCTATCAGATGTATAAAAATAAGCCTACTTACTATAATGCTTGTCATATCTATAATGCTAATAAAATAATATATGATGCTATAAATCAACTTCTTATAGGTGATCTATCAGAAGAAGAGTTACAAGAAGTTATCAATTATATATTTCATTTAGAGAAGTGGTTTATTCAGTTTGATAATGAAAAAAATAAAATAAAAGATATAGAAGAAACTTTTATTTTTCAAGCATTTGATGACCATATACCTTTTCCTAAAAACTTTTTAAAAATTTTTAATCTATGAAATATGGATTTGCAGGAGATAGAGAAATCTCTGTCAAAATATTAGAACTATTAATTAGTTTAGGTTATAGACCTAGTTTTTTATTGGTAAGTGAAAACGAAAATGCTACACATACAGATAAACTTATTGAGGTTTCTCAGTTAGATTCTAATTGTATATTTACTAATAAAGATTTGAAATCAAAAAATTTCATAGAAAAAATAAAAAAATTTGAAGTAGATTATATTTTTGGGATACATTATCCATTTATTATCAGTAAAGAATTGATCAATTTTCCTAAAATAGGTTTTCTAAATTTGCATCCAGCTTATTTACCATATAATAAGGGTTGGCATACACCTTCTTGGGCTATTTATGAAGGAACAAAATATGGAGCAACTTTGCATTTTATGTCAGAGAAACTAGATGAAGGAGACATTATCCACCAAAGAGAGGTAACAATCCTTCCAGAAGATACAGCAAATAGTCTGTATAAGAGAGTGTTGGATTTAGAATATGAAGTATTTAAGGAAGCTGTTCCTCAGTTAGTCTCTTTAGCTCCTAATAGAGTTAAACAGATAGATAAGGGAACAGAACATAAAAAAACAGATTTGGAAAATATTCGTGAAATTTCCTTATCAGAAGAAATAAAGGCAGGAGATTTAATTAACAAACTTAGAGCATTGACTACTAATAACTCTGATGAGGCTGCTTTTTTCGTTGTAGATGGGGTAAGATATAACATTCAAGTAAGAATTATAAAAGAATAAAAATGAGTACAAAAATATGGCTTTCCTCTCCTCATATGGGTGGAAGCGAACTTAAATACATCAACGAAGCATTTGACCAAAACTGGGTAGCGCCTCTGGGGCCGAATGTGAATAATTTCGAAACGGATTTAGAACAATATCTTTCTGAAAATGTGAAAGTTGCGGCAGTTTCTGCAGGGACAGCGGCTCTGCATTTGGCGCTTGTTATTTTAGGCGTAAAGGCAGGAGATGAGGTTATTTGCCAAAGTTTTACATTTGCAGCATCGGCTAATCCTATTGTTTATCAAGGAGCTACGCCTATTTTTGTGGATTCTGAGCCTGAAACATGGAATATGTGTCCTGTGGCTTTGGAAACAGCCATTAAAGATAGAATAGCCAAAGGAAAAAAGCCAAAAGCCGTTATAGTGGTTCATCTGTATGGGATGCCTGCGAAAATGGATGAAATCATAGAAGTTGCTAGCCGATATGAAATTCCAGTAGTAGAAGATGCAGCGGAAGCTCTTGGAAGTTCATACAAAGGAAAAAAGTGTGGAACTTTTGGAGAAATATCTTTTTTAAGTTTTAATGGAAACAAAATAATAACCACTTCTGGAGGAGGAGCACTGGTATGTAAAACGCAGGAACACAAGGAAAAAGCAGTATTTCTATCTACTCAGGCGAGAGACAATGCGCCACATTATCAGCATTCACAGATAGGCTACAACTATAGAATGAGCAATATCTCAGCGGGAATAGGGCGTGGGCAGATGGAAGTTTTGGATTTAAGGATTTCTCAGCGCCGTAAAAATCATGATTTCTATCAAGAAGTATTTAAGAATATAGATGGGATAGAGCTGTTTACAGAGCCAAATTCAGACTTTTTCTCTAATCACTGGCTTTCTGCCATTACAATCGATGCACAGAAAACAGGTTTTGACAGAGAGCAACTTCGTTTGAAACTACAAGAAGAAAATATAGAAAGCCGCCCACTATGGAAGCCGATGCATCTGCAGCCTGTCTTTGCTGATGCGCCATATTATGGAGGAAATGTAGCCGAAAATTTATTTAATAATGGACTTTGCCTGCCTTCTGGGTCTAATTTGACAGCTGAAGATTTGGAGAGAATAAAAAATGTAATTGAGAACATGTTATGAAAGTAAAATCAACGGCACTTAAAAACTGCTATATCATAGAACCTACTGTTTTTGAGGATGATAGGGGATATTTTTATGAGAAATTTAATGAACAAAAATTCGAACAGTTGACAGGGATGAACGGACATTTCGTTCAGGATAATGTTTCCAAATCCTCTTACGGAGTTCTTCGCGGACTGCATTTGCAGAAAGGAGATATGGCTCAGGCGAAGCTGGTGTCTTGCTTGGAGGGAAGAGTCTGGGATGTTGCAGTAGATTTGCGGGAAGATTCACCTACTTTTGGGCAGTGGTTCGGCGTGGAGCTTAGTGCTGAAAACAGACTGCAGTTCTACATTCCGAGAGGTTTTGCTCATGGATTTTCGGTGCTGAGCCCGACTGCGGTTTTTACTTATAAATGTGATAATTTCTATAATAAAGAATCCGAAGGCGGTATCATTTGGAATGATGCGGAGCTCGGTATAGACTGGAAACTTCCAATGTCTGATATCATTTTATCCGAAAAAGATAAGGTGCAGAAAACCTTCCAAGAAAAGGATTTTTAAACCATAAAATGAACAATATAATAAAATTGAGAGGCTTAATTTCACTCAACTTTTTGATTTTCTTCCTGCCGTTTTTAAAGATGTGTTCTGGCGTGGAGAAGAAATCAGAAGTCGCGGCTGAAGCGGCTATTTCGATGCAGAATAATACAGAAGCCCAATCAGACACTCTTGTATTGGACACTTTGGAAGAAAGCCAAACACTCTCTAAACTAGTGCCTATTCTGGATAATCAGGGTATAGTGTATAACTTCTATGAAGCGGTTTATTTTAATTTTGAAACGGACATGATAGAGGATTTTGAGTTTTCTCCTTTTATATGTTATCCGCTCGTATTATTTTTAGTAATATTAATGTTCATAGGTTCAATATTTAATAAAACTATGTTAATAAGGACTTTGTCTATTATTAACATAGTTTTGTTGTTAGGTTCAGTGGTGTGGTTTTATTTTTTGGAAATTATAGAAAATATTAACCAGCTGAGAATCGGTTTTTATTTGATAATATTAAACATGTTACTCATCTTTGTCCTTTCAAATCAAAAACAAAAAACTTAGTTCACAGCGTTTAAGTCCTGAGCAATCAGCCAGCCTTCGCTCCAGCACGCTTGGAAGTTGAACCCGCCAGTAACCGCATCGATGTTGAGAACCTCGCCAGAGATGTAGAAATTGGGCAGTTTTTTGCTTTTCATGGTTTTGAAATCCATCTCCTTCAGATCCACACCGCCCGCCGTGACGAACTCCTCTTTGAAAGTGCTTTTTCCTGTCACATTCATTCGGCAGCAGCACAGATTTTCTATGATTTTCTGCATTTCTTTGTTGTTGATATTGGCTAATTGTTTGGCTGTATCAATTCCAGAAACGAATAAAATTCTTTGCCAAAAACGATTGGTAATATCAAAAATCTTCGCCTGACCGATGGATTTTTTCGGTTCATTTTCTTTGAAATTTCTAAATATTTCCAAAGCATCTTCTGAAGCCGTTCCGATGAAATTAACGATAATTTCAAACTGGTATTTTAGCGCCGCAAGTTCTCTCGCTCCCCATGCCGATAGTTTTAGGATTCCAGGGCCGCTCAGTCCCCAGTGGGTAATGAGCAGAGAGCCAGACTCTTCTAAATTTAATTTTGGGATTTCAATATCTACATACTGAAAACTCGTTCCCATGAGGTCTTTCAGTATTTCATTTTTAATGTTAAATGTAAATAAAGAGGGAACGGGCGTGATAATATGATGACCCAGTTTTTCAAGTATTTTAAATGCTTTCGGCGAACTTCCTGTGCTGAATACCACATAATCCGCGAAATAATTTTGGTCTGTGGTATGGATTTTATATCCGTTTTCCTGCGGTAAAATATCCATAACGGTCTGTTTGGTAAGTATTTTTACATTTTTCTTTCTGCATTCATTCACGAGGCAGTCTATGATGCTTTGTGAAGAGTTGCTTTCAGGAAAAATTCGGTTGTCATCTTCTATTTTGAGGGCTACGCCGTGTTCTTCGTACCAGTTCATGGTGTCCCCAGGCTGGAATTTTGTAAACACGCTGAGGAGTTCTTTGTTTCCACGAGGGTAGAATTGCACGAGTTCTCTCGGGTCAAAACAGGCGTGGGAAACATTGCATCTGCCGCCGCCTGAGATTTTTACTTTTTGCAGGACATCAGAATTTTGTTCTAAAATAGTGACATCGTATAATTTAGTATCAATATTTGCAGCGGTAAAAAATCCAGAAGCGCCTCCACCGATGATGATTACTTTTTTCATAATTCAAAAGAAAAACCTTCAACATTTTCTTTTTTTAGAGTAATGCTGAAGGCTGTTTTTATAAATAATTAAAATTATTTTTTGTTGTTTTTCTGTTGTTTTTGTTGCTCTTTCTGCTGTTCTTGTGCTTGTTCCATCAGCTCACGCATTTTTCTTTGGAAACGCCCTTCTTTAGCGGGTTTAGCTTTGTTTTCCTGAATTTGAGCGTGAATTTTCTTTTCATCGATGATAAAGTTCTTGATAACAAGTACAATCACGATGTTCAGAGCATTTGACACAAAATAGTACCAAGAAAGCCCAGATGCAGCAGAGTTCAGGAAGAACATGAATGTAATTGGGAAAATGTACATCAGGGGTCTCATGTCTGGCATTCCTTCTTGTCTTGGTGCCTGCATGTTTCCAGAAGTCATGATAGTGTAGATTAAAATAACCACCGTACAAGCCACCGCAAAAATACTCAAATGGTCTATTCCAAGGAAGTTAGATGGAATCTTGATGATATCATCATATGAAGATAAATCCTCTACGAACCAGAAGCTCTTGCCTCGGAAATCAATATAGTTCGGGAAGAAACGGAATAGCGCATAGAAAATAGGCACCTGCATAAGGGCTGGAATACATCCCGCCAGCTGATTGACTCCCGCATTTCTATACACCGCCAATACTTCCTGTTGTTTTTTCAATGGGTCAGCATCTTTGTATTTTTCGTTTACAGCATCTACTTCAGGTCGGATTACTCTCATCATCGCACTTAGTTTGTGCTGTTTAAACATGATAGGTGATAGGATAAGTTTAACCATGATAGTCAGCACTAAAATAGCCCAACCAGCAGTAAGTCCTAAATGATTTTGAATAAATTCATAAATAGGGATAAAGAACCAAACATTGATAGTTCTGATGAATGACCAGCCGAGCGGCAAGATTCTATCAAAGTTTTCATCATAACTTTCAAGTAAATCCAAATCTAGCGGCATGAAATACCAAGAGAAACTTTCGTTAAACTCCTTGTTTCCAGAAAGATTTACTTCAGATTTATAGTTGAAAGTTTTTAGATAATCGCCTTTGTCCACAGGTTCTTGGCTTCCTGTAGACTGCGTAAGTCCGTTTTTAGCCTCAAAAACAGCCGTAAAGAACTGGCTTTTCACACCGATCCAGTCTAATGTTTCTTCGGTTTCTTCCATTTCTCCTCTTCCATCATAATCATAGCCGGAATAGTTGTCAAATGAATAAACAAACTCTGTGTAGCCCTGTTGCTGAGTTCTACCTTTTTCTGTAGCCAAAGCTTGATAATCCCAAGTAAATTCAGCTTTGTTGTCATTAGTTACTTTAGAAAGTCCTTCTGTTTTTACTTGAAAATCAACTTTGTAGTTTTTTTGTAAAGTATAGATAAACTGAATTGTAGCGGACTCCAGTTGTGCTTGTAGAGTTATTACATTGCCATTTACTGTTGGAGTAAAGTTTAAATCTTTGGTGCTTACTAATTTACCAGTTTTGTCTTTAAAAGCAAATCCGTAGTTTGAGTTCTCGTTATTGAATAAATACAGAGGTTTATTTTTGTCTGTTTTGTCATAAGAGTTGTATTGGTTCATTCTTACCAAAGAAATCTGCCCGCCAAGGTTAGAAATTTCCAAAGTAAGTTCATCATTTTTGAGAACGGATTTTTCTCCGTTATGAGAAGCAACTGCTTTTACAATTTTTTCAGTTTGTTCGGTTTTTACCTGTTGTTCAGCCTGTTTTTTCTTGTCTTCTTTATTAAAATACTGGAAGAAAAGCAATACCGCCAAAATAAATCCAGCAAAGACAACCATATTGATAAACTGGCTTCTTTCAAATCCTCTGTTACTATTCTGCATTTTTTTAGTTTAAAAAATTATTGCCGACAAAGATAAACAAAAATTAGTGAAAAGATTTATTTCATTAGAAAATAAGTTGTGATTTTTATTAGAAATAAAATGATAAATAAACCCTTTTAACTCGTAAGTTAAAAGGGCTATTGACAAATAAAATTACTTTTTATGGTTTGCAGATGCTTTTATGAAAGCAATGAACAGCGGATGTGGAGATGCCACCGTACTTTTGTACTCTGGATGGTACTGCACGCCCACATAGAAAGGATGGTCTTTGAGTTCTACTACTTCTACGAGGTGGGTTTCAGGGTTGAAACCAGAAGGGATAAGTCCATTTTTCTCATAATCCTCTATGTAGTCATTGTTAAATTCATATCTGTGTCTATGTCTTTCCGAAATCAGTTCTGCATTGTAGATTTCGGCGATTTTGGTGTTTGGTTTTAGTTCGCATTTCCAAGCACCCAGACGCATAGTTCCGCCTTTGTCTATCACATCTTTTTGCTCCTCCATTAGGCTGATAACAGGGTAAGGTGAGTTGTCATCAAACTCCATACTATTCGCCTTTTCAAATCCTAATACATTTCTCGCAAATTCTATCGTGACAATCTGCATTCCGAGACAAATTCCTAATAGCGGAATTTTGTTTTCTCTGGCGTATTTTGCAGCAGTTATCTTTCCTTCTATTCCTCTGTCGCCAAAACCAGGAGCGATGAGAATACCATCTAAATCTTTTAGATAATCTTCTGCGTTTCCGTTTTCTAGGTCACCGCTGTATATCCATTTTAGTTTTACATCTATTTCCTCTGATGCTCCTGCGTGGATGAAAGCCTCGGCTATGGATTTGTATGAATCCTGCAAAGAAACATATTTGCCGACAAGTCCTATTTCTACCGATTTCTTAGGGTTTTTATATTTTTTTAGGAAATTTTGCCAGTTTTTTAGGTTAGGTTCTTTGTCGTAAGGAAGTCCCAATCCTTTAAGAACCACTTGGTCAAAATTCTGCTGATGCAGTTCTATAGGAACGCGGTATATAGTATCTACATCTTTACACTCCACTACATTTTCTATGGCTACATTACAGAACTGAGCAAGTTTAGACTTGATGTCTTTAGTGATGGTATGTTCGGTTCTGCACACTAAAACATCCGCCTGAACGCCGCTTTCCATCAATGCTTTTACAGAGTGCTGAGAAGGTTTTGTCTTTAATTCGCCACTTGAAGCCAAATAAGGCAGCAAAGTAAGATGAATCACCATAGAGTTTTTCTCTCCCAGTTCCCATTTCAGCTGACGAACAGACTCTATGTAAGGCAAAGACTCTATGTCTCCTACAGTTCCGCCTATTTCAGTGATAATGATATCATAGCCTTCATTAGAAAGAATTTTTATTCTTCTCTTTATCTCGTTGGTAATGTGTGGGATTACCTGCACGGTTTTCCCAAGGAAGTCACCTTTTCGTTCTTTTTCAATTACGGTTTGGTAGATTCTTCCTGTGGTTACATTATTATTTTGGCTGGTATTGGTATCCAGGAATCTCTCATAGTGCCCTAGGTCTAGGTCTGTTTCAGCGCCGTCTTCGGTCACATAGCATTCGCCGTGTTCATATGGGTTTAGTGTCCCTGGGTCGATATTGATATAAGGGTCAAGTTTCTGTATCGTAACTTTAAATCCTCTGGCTTTCAGTAGCATACCTAGGGAAGCGGAAACGATTCCTTTTCCTAATGATGATGTTACACCTCCTGTCACGAAGATGTATTTGGTATTGTTTTTAGACATTTGTTTAGGTTTGTGCAAAGTTAAAATAAAACGCCATATTATGCAAGAAACAAAATATTAAAGAGGATTTAGCTCCAATAGAATTTTTGGATAATTTGTTGTTTCTTACGATCGATGGAGAGTTTTATTTCATCTTCACCATATGTTAAATAGTTGTATCCACAGACTTTTCCGACCAATTCATCGCTTCGGTTAGTTATGCCAGTTTTACTAAGGCTGATTACAGGCTTATTCACTTGGTCATTGAGTCCATAGTATCCATAATCACGGATGAAAAGACCGGTTTCCAGATATTTATCACGGGTGATCCAGTAGCTCAGTAGCATATCAGCATACATATAGAGGTCATGGGAGATTTTTCTTCGTTTTATTCTCATTTTTTCCAAATGGCTATCCCTTGCTTCTTCCCATGAGTGGTTCTTTAGATACTCGGATTTATGCTTGTTGTAGTCTTCTTCTATGGAGACGTACCATTCTAAAAGTGGAGCTGTTTCTTCCATATTGATTACGGAATTATCAAATTGATAATGAGTACCATCCCAGTCAAATCTAATGAAATCCCATTCGAATCTCTCGCCATCTTTGATGAGATAAGGATAAGTATCACCCAAAACTGAAATAAAATGCACCTTACCTTCTTTTTTGTCCATGTCTTCTCCCAAATCTATGGTAACCAGTGGGAAAAATATAGTTTTGTAAATGGGCAATGGATTGCTAAAAACTTCTTCTATTGTGGGAAATAATTTCATTACTTTTCATGTTAAAATTTTGGTTTTAATGTTACAAATATACAGCTTTTAGCCAAAAAAATAGAAAAAAACAAATGGCATCATAGAAAATATTTTTATTCTCAAAATGAGTAAAATCCATATCTTTGAGGCCTATTTTTAAAATTAAATGAAGAAAAGACTTTTTTCTGTGGTAGGGCCTACGGGAATTGGTAAAACGAAACTAGCAATCGCGGTGGCGAAATATTTTGGAACCGAAATTGTATCCTGTGATGCGCGCCAGTTTTTTGCGGAAATGCCCATTGGCACAGCTGCACCGACAGAAGATGAACTTGCCCAAGTGAAACACCATTTCATAGGAAACCTCAGTGTGGTGGATGAATATTCCATCGGGCAGTATGAAAAAGATGCCTTGGAAAAATTAGAACAACTGTTCCAAAAGTATGACAATGTAGTGCTGGTAGGCGGTTCGGGAATGTATGAAAAGGTAGTTGCAGAGGGATTGAACAATCTTCCAGAATCAAATCCTGAAAATCAGAAAAAATTAGAACAGCTATTCAGCGAGGGTGGAATAGAAGCCTTGCAAAAACTTTTGAAAGAATCGGATAGTGTTTATTATCAGATAGTTGATAAAGAAAATCCGCGCCGACTGATGAGGGCTTTGGATATTATCTGGCAGACAGGAAAAACTTACACGGAAAATATTGATAATCCGCTTGTTAAAAGAGATTTTGATATTATCAGAATAGGGATTTCTGCGGACAGAGAGATTATTTATGACCGAATTAACCAAAGGGTAGATTTGATGGTGCAGAATGGGCTTTTGGAAGAAGCGAAAAACCTTATTCCTTATAAAGATAAAACGGCTTTGCAGACGGTAGGTTACACGGAATTATTCAAATATTTTTCAGGCGAGTGGAAGCTGGATTTTGCAATTTTGGAAATAAAGAAAAACTCCCGAAGATACGCTAAAAGACAGCTTACATGGCTTAGGAAACTGGAAAATATCCATTGGATAAAATATGACTACACGCAGGAGGAATTAGAAAAATTATTAGAAATTATCAAAAAATGAAAAACTTTTTAAAAAAACAATGGAGTAACATCCTATTTGGCGCATTTATATTGGCATTTTTTTTCGTGCCAGGTGTTCGTGAGTCTATTCAAAGACTTTTCTTGATGAAGCCTTCTTTGGAGGCGTCGCAGAGTATAGGAACGCTCACAGAATCAGAATATAATGTAGAATTAAAGGGAATAAATGTCCCAGATGCTAATTTGTCTGATTTCAAAGGAAAACCTATTTTTCTCAACTTTTGGGGAAGCTGGTGTCCACCTTGTAGAGCCGAATTTCCTACTATCCAGAGCCTTTATGAAGGTAAAAAAGGGAAAATAGAATTTGTTCTCATTGCCATGCAGGATGAGGAACAGAAAGTGAGAGATTTTATTAAGAAAAATGGCTATACTACGCCTATTTATCTACTGAAAGAGCCTCTTAGCGAGAAGTTTAGTATAGATGTTTTTCCTACGACTTTCATCCTTGGGAAAGAAGGGCAGATACTCAAAAAAGATGAAGGAGCGGCCGACTGGA
>CAUSFO010000047.1:0-12985 GCA_963530895.1 uncultured Flavobacteriaceae bacterium
CTTGCAGGAAAGTCTTGAGTACTTTCGCCACTACCCATTGGCATTCTAAAGGACCTTTTCCTGCTGTTATTTGTATTATTTTTTCCATTTTTATGATTTCTTTTTAATAAAATTTACTGTCTAATAACATTTCTGCTATTTCCAAAGCAGAAGAATTGCTTCTAAATTCTGTAATCCCCTTTAGAGGAGAGCGTTTATACTTTGCTTTAATTTCCCATTTTTTTTGATAGCGATTCCATGTATAACCATTACAAAATACCTTTTTTTGAATAATTCCCCAGTTTTTATAATCATTCAAAACCTTATCCAGTTCAGCCAACTCATGCTCTATTTCAAGGTTTATTGGGCGGTAATGCGTAATGACATTAGGTCTAACTCTCAACATAAAACGCCAAGGTTCAGCAAATTCATAATAAATTTCAAAACGCTTACAAACAGAATTATAACGCTCCACTTTCATAAAATATTTACATTCTTCTGCTACCAGTTTGCCCTTTTCTATCGCATCCACCCACTCCCATAGTCTAAATGATAATAATTCCTGTTTTCTAGGAAGATAGATGCGCTTACCTCTGCGTTTTTTCTTCTTTTGGAACTTGCGGTTATCAGCGTATTGATAAGTATTGATTTTAGCCAAAAGATTCTCAAAAAAATCTCCCAATTTACTGCGTTTTACATCATCACGAACCACATAAAAACGCACATAGCCCTTTTGGTAAGGTTCTTCGAGCGGTACAAGCGGTAGGTTTCGTCTCTGCTTTTCTAGTTCAGCATGGCGATCACAGCATTGGCGAAGATATTTCTCATAATCGGTTTTAGCAACGCGCTTGCGAGTGCGACTACTGCGCAGGCGTACTTCTTCAATATATGGATTGGTTTTTCCCATTCAATTAATATTTTAAATTTAATGTTCAATTGTTAATGACTAAACATTGATAACTAATTAATTAATTTACTTGGGATTTTTGTAGAAAGTAAAGGATAAACAAAAATCCCAAAGCTATCGCTTCGGGATTTTTGTTGTATGATAGAGAGTAATGCTACATCAAGCTAATATGCCACGAAGCGTTACCTTGTATAAAGGTAATTCTATGATAATATGTAACTTGATATATTTCATTTCTTCTATATTTTATTTTAAGGTTAAACAATTTTTTAATTAGACAAGAAAAAAGTGGTGATAAATAATTAACAATTTTGCTAATTAAAATTCTCTGGTACTATCTGCATAGCCTGTTTCACTTTTAAAAACGCGTACAGTTCCTACAGGAGAGTAACTATCTTCATATTTGTTGATAACCGCTTGTTGGAAATTACTTATTGATAATTCTCCTATATCATTCACAAAAATTTCTCCTGAGATGGTAGTCAAATCCATCTGTTTATTTATGAAGAAAATCGTAAACTTATTTCCTTCTCCTGAGATAACAGCATCCACACCTCTTGCTCCATAGCCCCTATTAAAGTTTTGATAATTCATTTTTAACTTAGCGCCATTCTGCTGATAGAATTTATAGTAAAATCCATCATGAATTTTATTTATTAAAGGATCTTGAGCTCCAAGAGTAGAATGTCTGAGTTGTAACATCCCCCCTGTTTTAAAAAATCCTTCTACTCTAGGAGGATTGGTACCTCCATGGATAGTTGCTCCACCAGCAGCCATTTTCTGGATAAGGTCTAAGGGGACTACTCTAGTAACCTCATTAGAGAAATTTTTATTTGTAATTCCACCTCCCAAATCATCTACCCCAGAATCATTTGATCTAGAACAAGATACTGCTGTAAATAAGACACATACTGCTGTGCAAAATGCATAAACTATTCTTCTCATTTTTGTAACATATTGTGCAAATGTATGTTTTTTTTAACTATCTACAAAATTTTTAATAAATTTTTGGATTCCACTTTTCTGGATACTTCGGCGTAAAATTCTTGTAATAGTCCTGAATCTCGTCCATTATGCTTTCAAAAGAGCGACTTTCCAAGTCTTCCACGCTGATTTTTCTCCCGATGTGAATTTTTTTAGTTTTAAAATCTGCCCCTCCAAAAACTATCGGAACCCTCGCACTCAGAGCCATATGGTAAAAACCAAGTTTCCATTTTTCCACTCGGGAGCGCGTTCCCTCTGGGCAAATTACCAAACTGAAATCCTCCTTTTTAAACAATTCAGTGACAAATTGTACAAGATTATTCCTTTGGGAACGATTAATCCCTATCCCGCCTAACGCCTTGACAATGAAACCGTACCAAGCCTTAGTATGAGCATCTTTTATGATGACCCTCAGCGGTTTATTATATTTCCAATAAACCAAATTCCCCAAAAGGTATTCAATATTGTCCGTATGTGGCGCCACGATAAGCACACAGCGGTTCAGATTCTCCAAATCCCCTTCTAACACTACCTTCCAGCCTAGAAGCTTCAGCAGTAATGATCCTATTATTTTTCTCATGATTAAAAGTTAAAGGAGCAAATCTACATTATTTTTTTCAAAAAGCATTATGCACACTTTATATTTTGATGTTAAAAAATAATGTTCTGCAACTCTGCAAAACATTATTTAAAAATACTTTGTAATTTAGTTTAGTTAATATTTTCTACCTGTTGATATGGTGTCTGATTCCACCTGCGGCTCTGGCTGATATCCCCTTTCTTCTCTATAAAATCCGTGCTCATCTCCGTGGATATCCACTTTGCCATCGCTTAAATCCCTGATTTCCATCGTTTCAGGAATGACCAGTTCATAGCTCACATCATAATCCCGAAATCTTTGGTCATAGGAATAACTTATGTAGTTCGGCAGCAATACCGCATTACCAGAGACTTCCACAGGAACACTCAGACCGATAGGGATATTATAGCCATCGGCTTTTTTTCTAATCATGATATACGGCTGTTTTACATCATTTCTTCTTGTAATATAGACATCTGGCTCATCTTCTTTATAGATTTTTTTCTTATCCGAAAAAATATCATCTCCATAGGCTCTAAAGTTCTGTGGAATCTCTACCCGCTTCAAATCAAGGGTAAGGACATTCGACTGGGTATTGATAGAAATTCGTTCTTCCTGAACATTGTTTCCGCTGTAAATCAGTTGTTTTTTTGATACTAAGAAACCAAAATAAATACCTAAAACTAATAACCAAATGGTAAGAAATCCTACTGAAAAATTCCAATATTTTACTTTTGTTTTAGGTGAAAACAATATAATACTCAATTCTGTAAAAACAACTATAGGAATTAAAATTGCGAAGATTACGATTGCCATAAAGACATACTTTGTCTCCTTATTTAGGTCAAAAAAGAAATTAAATTCTTCCAAATCCCAATATATTCTCAAAAACTGAAAATCCCAAACCCCTAAAAATACTAATATAAAACTAACCAAGACAATCAAAGTCTTAACAGCGAGAATAACCATTATCCAGCCTAAAATTACTCGGACAACATTCCAGATACCAGCTCCTGTTTTGGCTATTTCTGATTTATTTTCGTTGTAAAAAGAACTTACCCTCTGCCCTGCTTCTTTAAGACTGTCAAAATTGATGGGTCTTCCCTGCATTTTCAGAAAATCTGATGCTGTTTCTGCCTCTGGAAGCACTATCCACAAAATGACATAGGCTACCACAGAAACAAAGCCCACAGTGAAAATAAACACCAAAATCCAAATAATCCTCATCAGTGAGATATCCATCCCAAAATACTGAGCCAATCCCGCACAGACACCTGCTATCTTGCCTCTTTTCATATCTCGGAAAAGTTCTTTTCTTGTCTTTTCTTGGGAAGTTTCCTGCCCTGTATTTTCTTCATTTTGCCCTTCTATGGCTTCTGGAGTTCCTATCTGGGCGATGACTTTCTCCACATCATCACTATTCACCACCTCTCTTTTATCAAGATTTTCTCTGAAAATTTCTGCAATCCTGATTTCTATATCATACATCACTTCATCGGCCTCATCTTTTTCCAAAGAATTCCGAAGCGCTTGTAAGTATTTGTTTAGTTTCTCGTAGGCTTGCTCTTCTATGATGAAGGAAAACCCTGCTAATGAGATAGATATTGTCTTGTTCATGTTATTGATTTTTTGTGATTTGTGTTACTGATTCTGTTAATTGGCTCCATGTTTTGTCTAACTCCGCTATGAAAAGCTCCCCTTTCTCCGTGAGTTTATAATACTTTCTGGGCGGCCCTCCTGTGGATTCTTCCCAGCGGTAAGAGAGGATTTCTGCATTTTTCAGCCTTGTCAGCAGCGGATAGAGCGTTCCTTCTACTACTTCCATATCCGCTTTTTTCAGCTCCTCCATCAAATCCAAAACATACATCTCTCTTCTCTTGATGAGGCTCAGAATACAAAATTCCAGTATTCCTTTTCTCATCTGCGCTTTCGTGTTTTCGATATTCATCTTTTGTTTTTTATATAGTTAATGATTGGTGTTCATCTTATTTTATAATGCAAATATACGAACAATCAAGTATTATGCAATACAAAGTAGTTAAATTTTAAAATGAAATAAATTAAATCGCTGATTATCAGCGTTAAAAATATTTCATTAAATTTGTTTCTAAATTATATCCCTATGAAAAAATCTATTTTTATCTTATCTGTGATGCTTATTTTAGGTGCATGCAGCAGTGATTCAGCTCAAAAAGCAACAGAAAAAATTAAAAATGCATACAGCGACGGCCTCCGCAAAACCTTTATAGAAGAAGGTGTGAAATCTTGTATCGAAAATTCTGGATTAAAAGAAAGTGAGGCGAGAGAATATTGCGAATGTGCGATGAACAAGCTTAATGAGAGCCTCAGTAATGATGAAATTGTTGATATATCTATGGACAATCCTCCCAAAGATTTGGATGAACGCGTAGATAAAGCGATTGACAGCTGTATTGGAGAATAACTTTAATCAATATTTCTGAATTGAATATAAAAAAACAGAGACAAAAATATACATTTTTGTCTCTGTAATATATTAAGGGATAAACATTTATAAAATCTCACCTAATAAAAACAAGTTTATTCTCCGTGGAAAGCTCATCATTTAGCAGATATCCCTCTTCGCCAAAGGCTTTCAGCTCTTCCAAGGAACGAACATTGTTTTCTGCACAAAAGCGCACCACCAGACCTCTGGCGTGTTTCGTATAAACCACTATAGTTTTGGGCTTCCCTGTTTTCATTTCATAAAAGTCAAAATCAACCACTTGAGCATGGAGTTTTTTACGATTTACTACTTTAAAATATTCATTACTTGCCAGATTGAGCAGAAGTTCGCCTTCATTTAGCTCAGAATTAAGCTGTTCCGTAATCTTATCCGACCAAAATTCGTATAGATTTTTATACTTATCAAACTGAAATTTTCGCCCCATTTCCAGTCGATACAGCATAATACGGTCAGAAGGTTTCAGCAGTCCATACAGCCCCGAAAGCATCCTGTAATGCTCCTGCAAATAATCAATTGCCTTTTTATCCAAACTCTGGGCATCCAACCCACGATAAACCTCGCCCGTAAAAGCCAGCAAGGCTGGAGAAGATTCGTTTTCGGATGGATTTTTTTTCCAATTTTGGTTTCTTTCCCAGTTTTCATCGGCTAATTTTGGAGAAAGCTCCATAAGTTCCGCCAAGAAATTAGGCGTTTTTTCCTTTAAATAAGACTGAATAAAAGCCGAATCCTCTATAAACTGAGGTTCTGTAGGCTTGATAAATTCCGAAGAAACCCCAACTTTCATCAGTTTAGCTGGGGAAGTAAGTATTTTCATATTGATTTTTTCGTTAGATTTTTTCAAAACGGAAATTCTCTCCAAGATAAGCCTGTCTTACCTGCGGGTCATTCGCCAAATCTTCTGGAATGCCCTCTTTCAAGATTTTTCCTTCAAACATGATGTATGTTTTATTAGTAATAGCAAGGGTCTGCTGGACATTGTGATCGGTAATAAGCACTCCTATATCCTTCTTTACAAGGGAACGAATAATTTTCTGAATATCCTCCACTGCAATAGGGTCTACCCCCGCAAAAGGCTCATCCAAAAGGATAAAATCTGGATCAGTTGCCAGACATCGGGCGATTTCCGTTCTTCTTCTCTCCCCACCAGAGAGCAGGTCTCCCCTATTTCTACGCACATGCTGCAGGGAAAACTCATCCAAAAGCTCTTCCAGTCTATTTTTCTGCTCACTTGCTGATTTATTGGTCAATTGTAAAACTGATAAAATATTATCCTCTACTGACAATTTTCTAACAATAGAAGCCTCCTGAGCCAAATACCCCACGCCTTTCTGCGCTCTTTTATACATCGCATCCTGCGTGATGTCCTTTCCATCCAAGGTTATCTGCCCTGAGGTAGGTTTTACCAGCCCTACTATCATGTAGAAAGTAGTGGTTTTTCCAGCTCCATTCGGGCCTAGAAGCCCTACTATTTCGCCTTTTTTCACTTCTAAACTTACCCCTTTTACTACTTTTTTAGGGCCGTATTCTTTTATCAAATTGTCTCCTCGTAAAATCATGAAACAAAAGTAATATTTTTAATTTAATACCTCTTCTTTTTTGGAATGGTTTTTGTAAATTTATAGTTGAAATTTATTTTTAATTATTTTTTGTTTTTAGGATTTTTTGATTATTTTTGTAGAAATAAAAAATTGATTTTGGGAGTATGAGGAAACTTTTATTTTTGTTTTTTTTCAGTATCATAGGTTTTGGGCAAATGGAGGCTCAGAGTTTTCAAACAGGAAAATCATCACAAACGGCGAATGATAAGGAACTTATTGCTTATCCGAACCCTGCGAAGGATTTTTTATATCTAAAAACTTCTGACCCTAATGTAAAAATAAAATCTGCTACATTTTATTCCATTTTGGGAAATGTAGTTGCAGATGTCCAAATCAACGCTAATTATTCGGAAATAAGAGTAGACAGGCTGAAACAAGGGAAATACCTAATGAGGTATGTGCTGAGTAACAACACACAGAAAATTATTCAGGTAATTAAACAATAAAAAACTTCTCCTTTTAAAGAGAAGTTTTTGTTTTATATCAATTTACTTAAACTTTTTGCTGTTTCTCTCTGCTGGAAATTATCCAATCTTTTTTTAATCTGCATAATGATAATAGGAGTCAGGACAGCTACCCCCAATCCTATCAATGTTTTTTTCATGGAAGGCCTTACCCTTTTCAAGAGTACATTGGTAAGTAGTTTAGCAGAACCTACCTCCAAAGAGGGAAGCAAAAATTTATTCGCCAAAAAAGAAGCATTTTGGGCTAAACCAGAATCCATCATTCCGCCTAAATATTTCTCTGTAACTCCATTAGTAATCACCCCTAAGGTTTTTCTCGGGTTTTCAAAACTCAGCACAGATTCTATTTCTTTGATTTCTGTTTTGAGTTCTTCTTTTTGATTTTTTAAATCTTGAAAATTCTTTATTTTTCCCATCTTATTCCTCATTGTAAATAATATTCACCAAACGCTCTTTCATATTTTCTATGATATTTTTCTTCTGAGAAAAAACCACCAACAAACCTACCAAAAATATGCTCGCCATGATAAGCATCCCATAAGCATAATTTCCCAGCAAACTACCAATCACAAGCCCCAGCCCCAGACAGAAAAACGCAAAGAAACAAATCCCCAAAGTGACCATAAGCAGGATATATACTGCCATACTAAGCACCTTGACAGAAGTTTCTGTCGTTTCTAGTTTTAAGAGACTGATTCTTTTTTCTATATAATTTTTAAACAAGCCTATCATTTTCCTTTCTCTTTTGAAAACTAAAAGGGGACTTTTATAAATCCCCTCTTTTAAATCATCTTACTATTAAATTTCTGTGTCTTTTGGAGACTAGCTATTTTTTTTATAGTTTTCATAGCTTTCTTTCACATCAGCTACTACTTTCTCTGCTCCTTGTTTTACTTTTCCAGAAATGTTCTCATAACGCTCTAAAGCCTCATCTCTAAGGTGTTCATAATGATCCAAAGCCTCATCTCTCAAATCTTCTGCTTTTCTTCTTAATTTTCTTCTAGTTTCTACTCCTTTTTCTGGAGCGAATAATACACCTAGTAATGAACCTATTGCAGCACCTGCTAATATACCTAGCACAATACCTGAATTTCTTTCTCTTGACATTTTAGTAAATTTTTTAATGTTAATATTTATCTCTGAATAGCCCTTTGCTATTACTTCGATAAAATTACAATAAATATACCAAACAAACAATTTTTTTCTGTTAATTATTTCTTAATGTATGATAAAATCAATTCTATGGTTTCTTCTTTATTTAGGTTTGTATTGTCTATAAGTATCGCATCCTCAGCCTGTTTCAGTGGAGAAATCTCTCTTTCGCTGTCTATTCGGTCTCTTTCTATGAGATTTTGTTTCACTTCTTCTATAGTCGTCTCTATACCAAGGCTTTGCAGCTCCAAAAATCTTCTCCTTGCGCGTTCATCTGCGCTTGCAGTAAGGAAAAATTTATAATCTGCATTAGGCAGAACCACCGTTCCTATATCCCTGCCATCCATAATCACGCCTTGTTTTTCCGCAATATTTCTTTGTAAAACGACCAAACGCTCCCTTACTTCGGGCTGTTTTGCTATAAAACTAACATTATCAGAGACTTCCGTAGTGCGGATTTCCTTGCTTACATTTTCTCCATTTAGATAAATTTCTAATTTCCCGCTATTTTCTCTAAATTCTAATGAAATTTCATTCAAATTCTGAAGCAGTTTAGACAAATCTATCTCTTGTTTTTCGTTCTTAAAATTTCTCAGTCCAAAAAGCGTAATCGCCCTATACATGGCACCTGTATCGATATGGATAAGTCCCAAAGTATCCGCTACTACTTTAGAAATAGAACTTTTTCCTGTGGATGAAAATCCATCAATGGCTATAACCAAACCTTTCTTATTCATAAAGCCAAAATTAAATTTTATTATCTCATAATCCAAAATATTCTATTATTTTCTTTCTGATTTGTTTATATTTGCATGAATTTTTGGATGCTTTAAAGACTGAATCTTTATCAACCATAAAAAATAAAACATTATAAGACAATGAAATACAAACGAATTCTACTAAAATTAAGCGGAGAAGCCCTTATGGGAGACAAACAATATGGTATTGATACTGAGAAGCTTAATGAATATTCCCAAGAAATCAAAAAAGTAGTGGACAAAGGCTGCGAAGTTGCCATAGTAATCGGCGGCGGAAACATCTTCCGAGGAGTTTCTGGAGCGGCTAAGGGAATGGATAGAGTTCAGGGCGACTACATGGGAATGCTCGCTACGATAATCAATGGAATGGCTCTACAAGGCGCTTTGGAGGACATCGGTCTGAAAACCAGACTTCAGACAGCCATAGAAATGGACAAAATAGCAGAGCCTTTCATCAAGAGAAGAGCCGTAAGACACTTGGAAAAAGGAAGAGTTGTCATCTTCGGAGCGGGAACAGGAAACCCTTATTTCACTACGGATACAGCCGCTACGCTCAGAGCCATAGAAATAGGCGCTGATGTGATTCTAAAAGGAACCCGAGTAGATGGCATCTACGACAGCGACCCAGAGAAAAACGACAATGCTATGAAATTCAATAGCTTATCATTCAATGAAGTTATTGAGAAAAACCTTAAAGTAATGGATATGACGGCTTTTACTCTAAGTCAAGAGAACAATCTCCCTATCATTGTCTTTGATATGAATAAAGAAAACAATCTCCTGAAAATAGTAGAAGGAGAAGATATAGGAACTATCGTAAACTAAATGTGTAATTTATCAAATTTTCAATATACAATGGAAGAATTAGAACTTATCATAGCATCTGCTAAACAAGAAATGGATGCAGCGATAAAACATTTGGATCACGCTTTCCAAAAAATCAGAGCTGGTAGAGCTTCTACAGCTATGGTGCAAGATGTAATGGTGGAATATTACGGAGCGATGACACCGCTTTCACAGGTTGCCAATGTCTCTATTCCTGATGCCATGACCATCTCTATCCAGCCTTGGGACAAAAACGCCATAGGAGCGATAGAAAAAGCGATTATCGTTTCTAACCTTGGTTTTGCGCCTTCTAATAACGGCGAAAATATCATTTTAAATGTACCGCCTCTAACGGAAGAAAGAAGAAAAGAACTAGCAAAACAAGCTAAAGCAGAAGCTGAACAGACAAAAGTAACCATCCGTAACGCAAGACAAGAAGCGATGAAAGACCTTAAAAAATTAGAAGGTGTTTCTGAGGATGTTATCAAAGATACGGAAAGTAAAATTCAGGAATTGACTGATAAATATGTCAAAAGTTCTGATGAACACTTGAAAGTAAAAGAAGCAGACATTATGAAAATATAATGTAAAATCGGTCTTTTGGGAGACCGATTTTTATTTTATAACAACAGTAGATTGATATCATTAAATTTAAGCCCAAATTTATCACAAACCAGCTGTTTGGTATGGCGGCCTTTGTACATATAAAATCCTTGTCTGCAGTCGTTTCCTAATTTTAATACATTTTCTAAACCACCTTCTTCATTGATTTTCAGAAGATAGCTCAAAAAGAAATTACTAATGGCTTTACTGGTGGTTCTTGGAATTTTGGAAGTCAAATTCGGTAGTCCAGAATGCAGAACTCCGTGTTTTTCCACATAAGGTTTCTCAAAATCAGTAACTTCTGTAGTTTCCACACATTTCCCTGTATCTATGGTTAAATCTACGATGACGCTTCCCTGTTTCATCAGCGTTACCATTTTTTCTGTCACGATAGGCGGCATATTTATTCTCGGAATGGCTCCTATCAGTACATCGGCTCTTCGGAGGCTTTTGGTCAGTTCCTTTGGGTCTATCATCGAAGTGGATATTCGGCTGCCTATGGAATTTTGGATATTTCTAAGTTTGGATAGAGAATTATCAAAAACCCTCACTGTAGCACCCAGCCCTATCGCTGCTCTTACTGCATATTCTCCCACGATATCCGCTCCCAAAACCACCACTTCCACAGGGCGCACTCCTGTAATTCCGCCCAGCATAAGCCCTTTCGAAACGGCAAGCATCTCCGATGCGCAAAGCACTGACATTCCGCCAGCTATCTCGCCTATCAGCTTTACCAGCATCTGCTCTTTATTTTCATCTTCTATGAACTCGTAGCCTATGGCATTGATTTTCTTTTCAGAAAGTTTTTTGAAATACTCTTTTTCTCTAAGATTAATCTGTAACGCACTGATTATATACGAATTAGGTTTCAATAATTCTATTTCCTCCAAAGAAGGAGCGCTTACTTTCAGTACCAAATCCTGCTCAAAAGCCTTAGCTTTATCCACTATAAAAGCTCCTGCTTCAGAATACTCCAAATCACTGAAAAACGCCCTTTTACCCGCATCAGACTCTATCATGAGTTTATACCCATATTGCGTCAAAACCTGCACAGCATCAGGAGTTATCGGCACTCTATTTTCATTCAGAGAGGACTCTTTCGGAACGCCTATGGTCATAATTCCCCCTTTCTTTATCACTTCCAGCCTTTCCTCTTGCGGTACCAGCTCTTTCTCGGTAAAAGGAGTAAAAACACTACTATTCATGGGATATTTTTAAAACTATTTATTACAGTCAATCATTTTTTTGATGAAAAAGAAATCTTCCTTGTGCTTCCTGTATTTTCTATTTTCATCTCGTGGTATGGGATGTCGTAGAGTTCCTCTTCATAAATCTCTGGCCACTCTATAATAGACAAAAATCCGTTATCTATATACTCCTCTATCCCAATGTCTTGGATTTCTTCCACGCTTTTCATTCTATAAAGGTCAAAATGAAACACCTTTCCTTTTAGCGTATTATATTCATTCACAATGGAATAAGTGGGAGAATCCACACCGTCTGCACTTCCCATTTCCTCCAGCAGATATTTGGTAAAAGTGGTTTTCCCTGCCCCCAAATTGCCTTTTAACAGCAAAATATTATGCTTCAAATGTGGAAGAATGCTTTTTATAACTTCTTTCCAGCCATCCAAATTATCAATCTCAAAATCCATTATATAAAACTTATTTTCAAAGATAAATATTTTTCTATCAAGAATCGAATAAAATTTAGGCTAGATTTTAAATTTATCTTCTCAAATCAAGCAACGCTTTATAATAGTCACTACATATTCACTCAAATGACATATCAGACAAAACATAATATGTCTCACGAACAACCTTTCCCTTAATAGGAGAAAATAATGTCTGATAAAAAACTATACTATCACCTTTTATTTCTCCCTGCTCTCTTTCTCTCTCTCCACTATCACCACATAAAAAATATTCTACCTTGATTTTATTGTCTTCTACTCGCCAGTAGCCAATGTTAGGAGCATTTTCCCAGCTTTTATTAAAGGTATCGCTTGGCTTTATCGTGAAACCATCTTGAGAGGTAAAGAAGATTAATCTCCCATCCGAGTAAAATTTAAGAGCGAAAGATGTAATCGACTTTCCCAAATAAGTCTTATCAAATACAAGTTTATCCGTTTCTTTGAATGGTGTTTTAAGCAGTTTAAAATTCGGACGCTTCGGTCTGCACATTCCATTTCCCCATGTTCCTTTATGCATAAAAAAACAAGAATTACACAACAACACCCCAACAAATAATAATGCTAATTTTTTCATACTTTAATTCACTTTGGATTATATACAAATTTCCCTTCTCCTAAACAACCTATCTAAAGCCTTTCATTTTTTGAAATTAATTGAAAAATAGAAATTTTATTTATACTTTTCATCTAATTTATTCTCTAATATAGTATAAAGTTCATATACTATTTCCCCTGTATCTGTTTTATCTGCTAGACAATTGGCTATTATATATAATTTCCATATACTGTTAAGCCTAGTTTTCCCAAAACCTTTTATCACCATATGTCCTATATCCATATCATATTTACTACGAGAAAAATATTGTTCCCATTTTAAACCTTCATGGTTCTTTATAAATACTTCTCCAAAATAAATCCCAATATCTACAGCCAACGAGCGGGTCTTTATTGTAATAT
>CAUSFO010000048.1:0-12898 GCA_963530895.1 uncultured Flavobacteriaceae bacterium
TGAGAAATTCCCTGACAGCCAGATTGTTAAAATTAAAAATGCAGGGCATTGGCTTCAAGTAGATAATTCGCAAGATTTTAACAATTCTGTTAAAGATTTTTTAATAAAAGGCTAATCATAACATAGATCAATTTTTATGTAAATAAAAAGTTTTATATTTACAAAAATTGAAAATTTTAAAATTATGTCAAGCATTAAAACTACAAATCCTGCTACAGGCGAGGTATTAAAAGAATATCCAGAAATGACATCTGGTGAGGTTTCAGAAATTATCGCGCAAGCTGATGAAACCTTTAAAGAATGGCGTAAAAAACCTTTTTCAGAAAGAGCAAAAGTACTCTATAATGCTGCAAGAATCATGCGTGAGCGCAAAGAAGAGTTGGGTAAATTATGCTCTATCGAGATGGGAAAACTTCACAGAGAAGGTATCGCAGAGGTGGAACTTTGTGCAGGGATTTTTGAATATTATGCAGAAAATGGAGAAAAACTATTGGCGGATAAGCCTTTGGAAACACCACACGGAAAGGCGTTTTTGTCTTATGAGCCGATAGGTGTGATTTTGAGTGTTCAACCTTGGAATTTCCCTTTCTATCAGACTACTCGTTCTGCTGCGCCTAACCTTATCGTAGGAAATACCATAGTGCTGAAACATGCATCTAATGTACCGCAGGCAGGAGAAATGATGGAAAAAATTCTTTTAGAAGCAGGCGCGCCTAAGGGTGTTTATACTAATATTTTTGTCCCTGGTTCTAAAGTGTCAGAACTATTGGATGACCCAAGAGTAAAAGGAGCAGCCCTTACAGGAAGCGAACCAGCAGGAGCGAGTTTCGCATCTGCAGCAGGGAAAAATGTGAAAAAATCAATCTTGGAACTTGGTGGAAGTGATGCTTTCATCGTAATGCCAGATGCTGATTTAGATAAAGCTGTAGAAACTGCTGTGAATGGCAGACTATGGAATGCAGGGCAAGTGTGTGTTTCTCCGAAGAGAGTTATCGTTCCAGAAAGCCTTTATCCAGCATTCCTTGAAAAAGCTACACAGCTATTTGGAAATGCTAAAGTGGGAGATCCTCTTGATCCAGAAACTCAGTTGGCACCTCTAAGTAGTGTGAAGGCGAGAGAAGATGTTTTATCTCAAGTAGAAAAAGCCGTGGCACAAGGAGCAAGACTAGTGGCAGGAGGTAAAAAAATAGAAGGTCCAGGAGCATTTATGCAGCCTACTATTTTGACAGATATCAAAAAAGGAATGGACGCTTATTCATATGAAATATTTGGGCCAGTACTGATGATTTATTCCGTGAAAAATATGGACGAAGCCGTAGATTTGGCTAATGATACTAAATACGGTCTTGGTGGAACGGTTTTCGGAACGGATGTGGAGGAAGCAGTGAAAATCGCACGAAGAATAGATACGGGAATGGTCTATATCAATCATGTAACAGGGATTTCGCCAGAACTTCCATTCGGAGGAACGAAAAACTCTGGATATGGTAGAGAGCAGTCCATAGAGGGAATATATGAGTTCGTTAATTCTAAACTAATCAGGGTAACTACTCCTGATGCAGATTATTAATATTATGCAAAATTTAAAAGGAAAAACAGCCCTCGTAACAGGTGGAGGGCGAGGATTAGGTAAAGCCGTAGCTTTGGCTCTGGCGGCAGAAGGTGTAAATGTAGCCATTACGGGTAGAAATGAAAACAATCTGAAATCCGTAGTTGCGGAGATAGAGAGCAAAGGTGTGAAATCATCTTATTCAGTTTTTGATGTAACTGATAAGAAGCAAGTTTTTGCTTCATTAGAAAAATTACAAAATGACTTCGGGAAGTTTGATATTCTTATCAATAATGCTGGAATAGCGGCTTTCGGAGGAATTTTAGAAATGGATGATGAGCAGTGGGAAGACATCGTGAAGACCAATCTTTTTGGGCCTTACTATGTGGTGAAAGCTGTGGTGCCAGGGATGGTGGAGAAAAAATCTGGCGATGTGGTGAATATTTCTTCAACAGCAGGTCTGAAAGGAAATGCGCTTACTTCGGCATATTCTGCATCTAAATTTGGATTGATAGGAATGTCAGAATCTATGATGTTTGAACTTCGTAAGCAGAACATTCGTGTGACAACTCTTACGCCAAGTACGATTTCAACGGATATGGCTAAAACAGACCTGAAAATCACGGATGGAAACCCTGAAAAGGTGCTTCAGCCAGAGGATTTCGCGGAGCTGGTGGTAGATTTATTAAAGCTAAACAAGAGAGCAATGCTGGCTTCGGCGGCTCTTTGGTCTACAAATCCATAAAAATTACTTTTTTAACCATATTAAAAGAGACTTTGGCTTATCTTTGCCAAAGTCTTTTTATTTAAAAAATTGCATGAAAATATTGGTGTTTGATAACTATGATAGTTTCACTTATAATTTGGTTCAGATGGTGGAGCAGATTGTAGGGAAGGAGTTTGTCTATGTTTTTAAAAATGATGAAATTTCACTGGAAGAAGTAGAAAAATACGATAAAATCATTCTTTCTCCTGGGCCAGGTGTGCCCAGTGAAGCTGGGATTTTGCTGGATGTGATAAAGGAATTTGCGCCAAAGAAACCTATTTTAGGCGTTTGCCTTGGTTTACAGGCGATTGCAGAGGCGTTTGGTGGAAAGCTGATTAACTTGAATAATGTCTATCACGGCGTTGGGATTTCTACGGCTATTATTGGAGATAATGCAAAGATATTCAGTGGTTTACCTTATGAAATCATTACAGGAAGATACCACTCTTGGGCGGTAGATTCTCATGATTTCCCTGAAGAGTTACAAATCACGGCAGTAGATGAGCAGGGTATCATCATGGCATTACAACATAGAAAATATGATGTCCATGCGGTGCAATTTCACCCAGAAAGTGTATTGACACTTTGTGGGAAGAAGATTTTGGAGAATTTTTTAAAGGATTAAAAATTTTTTAAGCCATCATTATAAGGCTTAGGGCCATAATAGCCATACCAAAAATCAAACCATAAATGGAAAGATGATGTTCTCCAAATGCATGGGTAGCAGGTAATAGCTCATCAAGAGATATAAAAACCATAATTCCAGCTACTATGGCAAATATCTGTCCCATCAAAACAGGAGTAATAAATGGCATTAAAACAAGATATGCAGCAATAGCTCCGATAGGTTCTGCTAGACCAGAGAACAAGGACATCAGAAATGCTTTTTTCTTGTTTTTAGTTACTTGGTAGATGGGGACAGCTACTGCTATGCCTTCGGGAATGTTATGGATGGCTACAGCAGTTGCAATGGCTATACCTAATGTGGGATTTTCAACTCCTGCAATGAGGGTGGCTATCCCCTCAGGAAAGTTATGAATAGCGATTGCAAATGATGTCAAAATCCCCATCCGCATTAGCTTAGAACCTTTTTTTATCGGTTTTTCCATATTTTCTAAGTGTTGAATTTCATGAGGATTTTCAAATGAGGGAATTAAACGGTCTATAATGCCAATGAATAAAATTCCGCCAAAGAAACATAACCACATGGTTAGCAACCCTTTTGTATTTCCCATCTCTTCAGTAAGGATTTCTCTGGACTGAACTAAAAACTCTGCAAAGGATACCAAAATCATCACTCCAGCGGAAAGTCCCAAGGAAAAAGATAATAATTTTTTGTTTGTCTGCTGAGTGAAAAAGACAATCAGCCCCCCAATTCCAGTGGATAATCCTGCAAATAAAGTCAATAAAAATGCGATAAAAATATGCTGTTCCAAAATACTAATTATTTATATCACAAATCTAAAAAAATAAAGGTAAGAATAACTAGCACTAAGATAAATATTTTAAAAATTCCCAGAATTTTCTGTTTTTCAGGTAGTTGAGTGAATTTTCGTTACAGTAGGCCTCTTGTTCAAAACTGATTTTTTCATACGCCATTTCTCCATTTCTCAGTTTGATATACCAATATAAAAACTCAGCGAGATACCAAAGGTAAAATAGAATAATGCCCATTTCCAGCTGCTGCCGAAGGTGTATTTTTTCGTGGTTGATAAGGGTGTGGTTATTTTTCAGCCTTTTATCTTTTAAAATAATAAAGGGAAAAATAGCAATTCCTAAAATTTTTGTATTTTTGAGCAAAGTTTGGCACACTATTATCATTCAACAAAAATAAAATAAATTTTATATAACACTAAAAAAATAAAGATATGAGCAGAATAAAGTATTTATTTCTATCAGTAGGGATGGGGATTCTGATAGCATCCTGCAGTCCATTTAGAGTAGTGTCAGATTATGACCCAAAGGCTAACTTTTCTGAGTACAAGACTTATTCTGTAAACTTGGAAGAGCTGAAACTGAATGATATAGACCAAAGCAGAGTGACGGATGAATTACAGAAACAGCTGGCAGAGAAGGGGTTATCCCAGAGTAATGATGCAGCAGATTTGGTGATTCAGGTCAAGGCAAATCATAAGCTGGTAAGAGATACCTATGTGACGCCTAATGTGTATTTGGGAGGCTGGGGCAGCTGGCTCGGCTGGGGAATGGGTCTAGGAAGAACTTATACCAATGAATACAACCAAGGAGGACTAGTTTTTAACTTTATGGATGCAAAGACAGGGAAGCTCGTTTGGCAGGGAAAAGGAAGCGGAATCAATGTAGATTCGCCGAAGTCAAAACAAAAGCAAATTCCAGAAATCATCGCTGAAATATTGAAAAATTATCCACCAAAGAAATAATAACAATCATTTTTAAAACGAGAGAGGCTGTCCCACGGGATGGTCTTTTTTATTGATAAAATTCATCTTTCTATTCTGGTGGAAATTGCGTACATTCGCAAGAAAAAATTATGCGAAAAATTTTATTTACATTCTTGATTTTCTGCGGTGTTTTCACTGCTTTTTCACAATCGCGAGATTTATTTGCTTTAGCCAAGGGAAATTATCTAGGGTTCAATGCATTATTTGACCAAGATGAAAACCTCTATGGATATGTGGCGATCTACGGCTATGGCAAGTCTGGTGATAAAACGAAAAAATTTGAATATGTCTTTTTGGATAAAAACTTAAATCCAGTTGCCAACAAAGAGTTTGAAGGAGATATCACGGCGGCGAGCTATTTCGGGGCGATTGATTTTAGAGGGAATTTGGTTCTTTATCCAAGAGCGGATTATGATGCAGTAAAAGGAAAGGACTTCTTCTATCCGCGCACAATGGAGGTTAATCTAAAGGATAACACCATAAAACAAAAAGTATATTACGAATACGAGAATAACGCTTTCAAAGAAGTAACAGAACCAGAAAATGTACGAAACCAAAGAAAAGAAGAAAGAAAAGAGCGGAGAGAAAAAGGATTTCTTTATGTATCTAGTGTTTATGAAATAAAAGAAGGCGGTTTCATCGTTATGGAATATGACGACTACGAAACTTATGGCAAAAATCATAGCCTAAAAAGATACGATGACAATAAAAAACTGCTTTGGGAATACAAGTATAATACGGATGGAACTAAAAACAAATATGAATCCATCAGAATCATTGAAAAAGATGATAAACACATCTACACTATTCTAAAAGTAAAGAATAAGAGGGAATATTCTTATTTCTTCCAAGTGCTGGATATGAAAACAGGAAGTATAAAAGCCAAAACACCGATTACAGGCTTGAATGGATTGACTATGGATGAAATTACCTCTCTATATTCTAGTGGAAGATTGGTGGATAATGATAAAACATTTGATGATAAAATAATCATCTCAGGAAGGTTTTATGAAAAACAAAGTGCCTTATATTCTGTGGGATTGACAAGGCTTGTTTTAGATAAACGAAACTTTGGAGTGGATGTTAAAAATATCTATTTCATAGACTTTAAGCCGTTTATACAGGAAATTAATAAATTTGGTCATGTCGAAATGGGATATCATCTTTTGGAAAGAGATTTCTTCTTCCTAAAAGACGGCAGTGTAGGGATTTTATTTGAAAAATGGAGACCAGAGGGGGCTTATTCTGCTTCAGCGACAAAAGATATGGTGTATGCCTTTACAGATAAAGATTTTAAGCTGAAAGAAGTGAGAGTTTTTGAAAAGGATAAAACCAAATGGAATGTAAATGCTGACTATCTTTTCTCTCAATATCTAAATGGCGGCAAAGATGTGGCGTTTTTCTTTAGAGACTTTAAAAAAGATAAAGAAACGAAGGAAAAGAATTGGAATTTGTACATCAATACGCTTATCGATGGTAAATTCAATCAAGAAAATGTAAAAATCTCCGAGAAAGACAATTATTTTGTAGTTCCTTACATCGGGAAAGAGGGCTATATTCTCCTCCGTGAATACAATGAGAAAGAAAAATTCAATAAAATCCGTTTGGAGAGATTAAATTTTTAACAAAAAAAAAGGGGCTTCTAAGAAGCTCCTTTTTTATTATAATAATCTGCGATATTCTTGATTTCTGCTAAATTTAGATTCCACATAAAACTCAAAAACTGTTGATAGCTTTCGCTCTGTTCTTTGGGTTCTATTCTGTCCAGATAGCGGTTTAGGTTGTAATTTTTTCGTGCAGTGTAGATTTTATCAAACAATTTCCCAAGCCATTCGTGATAGTAGTTTTCCTCTTCTTTGTCCTGTAAAAACTGCATAGCGGCGTAGATTCCTCGTCCGTATTGTTCGGAATGCCATAGGTTGGGCAGGACTTCCATTCGGGCAGTATTTTTGAGTTTGGCAAATTCTTCATCTCCCTTTTTTGCCTCTTTTTTGTTTTTAAGTTCAGCGAATTGTTTTGTGATAAATTCCATCCTTTGGGCTAATTCAGGGTGCGTGGAGAGAGAATCTTTGTTTAATTTTACTTTGTAATGGTCATAATTATAATTCCCAAAATCTTCCTTTGTCATCCAGCTGTCTTTGAAGGGCTGGCTGGGCAGGTTGTAGAGTTTTTTGTAAGTTTCTATTTTTAGTTCTCGCGGCGAAATCGTGTCGTATTTGCTGAGGTTGCTCAGTGTGTTGTAGAATTCGGTGTTTTCGTAGTCAGAATTTCTGAAAAGGACATATCCCAGCGAGTCGGCTTCTACTTCTCTTTTTCGTTTGATTCCGCGTTTTTTGTAGAGATTATCTTTTACAATATCAAAGGCTTTTTTGGATTTATTTACCGATACTTTTTTCAGATTTTCCATTATGGAGCGGCTGTCTTTGTCCTCATTGATTTCATTGACCAAAGATTTCAGCGTGTGGTCTAGTAAGTAATGGGCAAGTTCGTGGCTGAGGACGCTCGCTACTTGCGCTTCATTGTCCAGCACATTAAAAAGTCCCATATTTACCACGAAAGTCCCATCGCCAAGACAGAAGGCGTTCGGAGTGTTGTTTTTAGCAACCAAAATGTTCAGATTGTCTGGGATTTGTGGATTTTTCTTTTTTAGGTTTAATAGGATTTTTTCCAGCTTAATTTTAAAATTAGAATTAAAGGAATAGTCTTTGTCTTTAATCTCTTTCTCAAAATCTTTGTAAAACTCTCGGTAGAATTTTTCTAGTTCTCTTCCCGTTTTTCCTGTGTATCTGGATTTTAGGGATTTTATCAGGGCTTCGTTTTTGGTTTTCAGCTGGTTTAGAAATTCTTTTCTCTGCGCATAGTCTGCCGTGTCTATCGGTTTGTATTGTGCGAAAGTGTGCATAAACACAAAGAAAAAAACAAAATGTAGTAGTCTAAATCTCATTTCATTATATTTTGATGGACACAAATTTACATCTTTTTTAGTAAGAAATAAAACTTTGAAAATTCTTTAAAACTTAAAATTATCAATGAATTTTCTCATCTGAAATCCTATCCATACGCCGAGGGAATTAAGCGCCAAGTCATCAATATCAAAAACACCAAGCCTTGTGAGGTATTGTAGGGCTTCCACGATGATTAAAGCTGATAAAAAATCCAAAATAAGTTTTTTAAAACTAAAATATTTCGCATTCAGCCAGCCTAAAAATCCAAAAGGAATGAACATGATGATATTTCCAAAAAGATTGATAATGATGCTTTCCCAAGAAGTGGTATTTTGAACAAAAAAAACCGTGGAAATAAATGGTAAAAGCCTTACAATATTCGCTTCTTGCTGCTCTCTCCCAAATCCGAGGAACATCAGATACAGCAGAAAAATAGTGTAAGGAAAGATGAAAATGCGATAAATTTTCCTAAAAATCATACAAAAACTGAGATTTTAGCAAAAATAAGTATTTTTGCCCTTGAAATTATAAAGTATGAAAAATCTTTTTTGTGCCGTTTTGTCGGGCATATTGCTATCGGTTTCGTGGCCTACTTATGGTATTCCATTTTTTATTTTTGTGGCGTTCGTTCCTTTGCTATTTGTGGAGGAAAACATTTCTCAATCGGATATAAAAAGAAAAGGCTGGGCAGTTTTTGGCTGTTCGTACCTTACTTTTATCATTTGGAATATCATAACTACAGGTTGGCTTTATAATTCACAAAATCCAGATGGAAGCCCTGCACTTATGGCGGTGGTTTTCCCTGTTTTGGTTAATTCCCTGCTGATGTCCACGGCTTTTCAGCTTTTTCATTGGTATAAAAAAGGTAAAAAACTCCCATGGGAACTGGCTTTTTTCGTGTTTGTATGGATGAGTTTTGAATATTTCCATATGGCGTGGGAATTTACTTGGCCTTGGCTGAACCTTGGAAACTCCTTTGCAGACTATCCTCAGCTGATACAGTGGTATGATACTTTGGGAGCTACGGGGGGGAGTTTCTGGATTTTAACACTCAATGTCTTGATTTTTTATATTTTTAAAACATGGTGGACAGAGAAAAGGTTTTTGGTTAAAACCTCTGTCGTACTTTTGGGGCTGATTGCTGTGCCGATGGTGTTCTCCTTATTTAAATATCATCAGTTTGATGAAAAACCAATCGGAAAAGTCCGTGTCATGATGCTTCAGCCGAATTTAGACCCTTATCACGAAAAATACCAAAAAGACAGCCTTCAGATAGTGCAGGAGCTTTTTTCTTTGGCCGAGAATTCCTCTAAAATAGATTTTTACCTCTCGCCTGAGACTTCTTTCCCTGGTTATGGCGGACTTTCTGAGAAAGGGCTTCATAACAGCCAGTCTATCCACATGGTGGAGAATTTCCTGAAAACTCATCCGAAGTCAGTCTTTATGGGTGGAGTTTCTACTCATAAGATTTATAATAATGATGAAGAAAAGCCAGAAAGTGCTACTTTTTATGATAGGCAGGGCTTCTGGGCGGATAGTTTTAATTCGGCATTGCAGATTGTTCCAGAGAAAGAAATTCAGATTTATCACAAAGGAAAGCTCGTACCAGGTGTGGAAATTTTCCCTTATATGAATGTCCTTAAACCTATTTTGGGCGATGCTATGCTGAATTTCGGCGGAACGATTGCTTCACTCGGCACGGACAAAGAGCGAAAAGTTTTTACAAATCCTTACAACAAAGGGAAAATCGCGCCCATCATCTGTTACGAAAGTATTTATGGCGAATTTGTGACCGATTATGTGAAAAACGGTGCAAACTTCCTCGGTGTCATCACCAATGACTCTTGGTGGGGTGCATCGCAGGGACATCAGCAGCTTTTGGCGTATGCCAGGCTTCGTGCCATAGAAAACCGAAGAGAAGTCGCTCGTTCGGCTAATGGTGGGATTTCTGCGCATATCAACGCCCGTGGCGATATCCTCGCGCATACGCTCTACAATGAGAAAAATGCGCTGACTTCTGATGTTCAGCTGTATGAAAAAGAGACTATTTATAGTAAAATAGGCGACCTGTTGTCTAAAATTTCTATTGTGATGATGTTCAGCATGTTTATAATTTCAGTTTTTAGAAAAATTAAAAAATAATAGTGGTAAAAATTTGCGAGTTCGAAAAAAAAGCTGTTATTTTGCAAAATTATAAAGTAGAAATAATTATTAGAGCATATAGATATGTCAAGAATTTGTCAAATTACAGGGAAGCGTGCAATGGTAGGAAACCATGTGTCTCACGCTAACAACAAGACGAAAAGAAGGTTCGAAATCAACCTTCTTGAGAAGAAGTTTTACCTTCCAGAGCAGGATAGACACATCACATTGAGAGTGTCTGCTCATGGACTGAGAGTTATTAACAAGATTGGGATCGAAGAAGCTTTGGAAAGAGCTGTTAGAAATGGATTTATTAAATAATTAAGAAAATGGCAAAGAAAGGAAACAGAGTTCAAGTTATTCTTGAGTGCACAGAACATAAAGAGAGCGGTATGCCTGGAATGAGCAGATATATCACTACTAAAAACAAGAAGAACACTACTGAGAGATTGGAGCTTAAGAAATACAATCCAGTTCTAAAGAAATATACAGTTCATAAGGAGATTAAATAACTATAAAGATTATTAGCGATGGCAAAAAAAGTAGTAGCGTCCCTAAAAGATGGTTCATCTAAAAAGATGACAAAAGTAGTAAAAATGGTAAAATCTCCTAAAACTGGAGCTTACATTTTTGAAGAAAAAGTAATGAATGCAGATGAAGTAGATGCTTATTTGAAAAAATAAACATCATTTCTGCAAAAGAAATATAAAACTACCCAAAATTTTCTGGGTAGTTTTTGTTTTTATTAAACCTAAAAATACTTACATTTGGAGAAATAATTTTGAATTTAAAAAATAGAAGATGAGTTGGTTTAAAAATATTTTTAAGAAAGAAGAAAAAGAAACTCTGGACAAAGGTTTAGAAAAGTCCAGACAAGGTTTTTTTGATAAAATTACTAAAGCTGTCATAGGAAAATCCAAAGTGGATGATGAAGTTTTGGATGATTTGGAGGAAATCCTCATCGCGTCGGATGTAGGAGCGGCTACCACTATCAAAATTATTCAAAGAATAGAGGAAAGGGTAGCCAGAGACAAATATGTAAATACGGCTGAACTTGATAAAATCCTTAGGGAAGAAATCTCTGCTCTTCTGCTGGAAAATCCGCATTCTAAGACAGGAAATATCGATGAAACCAAGAAACCTTATGTCATCATGGTAGTCGGTGTGAATGGTGTAGGGAAAACGACTACGATAGGGAAATTAGCCCATCAGTTCAAAACCCAAGGGAAAAAAGTGGTGCTGGGTGCAGCGGATACTTTCCGTGCGGCGGCAGTAGACCAGCTTTTGATCTGGAGTGAGAGAGTGGGCGTTCCTATCGTAAAACAGGGAATGGGTAGTGACCCTGCCTCTGTGGCGTTTGATACGCTGCAGTCGGCCGTTGCGCAGAATGCAGATGTAGTCATCATAGACACGGCGGGAAGGCTTCATAATAAAATCAATCTGATGAATGAGCTTTCTAAAATCAAGCGAGTGATGCAGAAAATCGTTCCAGATGCTCCACACGAGGTGCTTTTGGTTTTGGATGGTTCTACAGGGCAGAATGCTTTTGAACAAGCGAAGCAGTTTACAGCAGCAACAGAAGTGAATGCACTAGCTGTGACCAAACTTGATGGAACAGCGAAAGGTGGTGTGGTTATCGGGATTTCAGACCAGTTCCAAATACCTGTGAAATACATCGGCGTGGGCGAAGGAATGGAGGATTTACAGTTGTTCAACGGAGAAGAATTTGTGGATTCCTTTTTCAAGAAAGAGAGATAATGTCCAGAGCTTTGCTTTTTATCAATGGTGAGCCTCCCAAAACACTGCCTTCGTTGGCTGATTATCAGCTGATAGCGTGTACGGATGGGGCTTTTCATTATTTAAAGGAGAAAAATTTTCCATTGGAGAAATTGACCTTTATTTCAGGGGATTTTGATTCTCACACGGGAGCGGATGAGTCTATTTATCAGGGTAAATTTGTCCATACACCAGACCAAAATAAAACAGATTTTCATAAAGCGCTGGAAATCATCGTAGAAAAAGGAATAAAAAAAGTGGATGTTTATGGAGCAAGCGGGCGTGAGCAAGACCACTTTTTGGGGAATATTCATACGGCTTATTTGTTTAGGGAAGAACTGGAAATTAGTTTTTTTGATGATTATTCCACTTATTTTTTTATTCCAAATGATTTTACCATTCGGAAAGTAAAAGGAAAAATGGTTTCGCTGCTTCCTTTTCCAGTGGCTGAAAATATCTTTACCCAAGGGCTTCACTGGGAGCTGAGGGGAGAGAGCCTTTCACTGATGGAGAGAATAGGCACGAGAAACAGGGCAGATACCGATGAAATATCCATAAAATACGATAAAGGCAGTTTACTTTTGTTTATAGAAAATTAAAAATTATGAGAAATATTATTGTTTTTATTTTGTTGTTTTTATCCGCTCAGTTCGCAGCTCAGCCTGGGGGAGGAGGCGGATTGCGTGTGCTGAATGTATATGATGAACACAAACGACCTGTTGATGTTGAACAATTAAAAGTAAAGCTTTTAAAACTGGACAGAGTGGCGAATATCGTTGCTGAGGAAGATTTTTATGTAGGAAGAAATGAGGGAAAAATGATAGTTATACCTCCTTCCAATCATTTTTCAAATACTCAAGGGCTTGTTATTACCTATAAGAATAAAACTTATCGCATTGATTTTGAAGGTGTTAGAGGTACGAATGGCGCTGGCCGTGTAGAAGAAATAGATTCTTTGGTACTGTTCAAACCTTATATACTGAGTAAACGCTCTTATGACTACCAAAGTCTCGGCAGGGAAGAGTTTAATAAATACTACATATTACGCGAAATAGCTGATAAGTATCTGAGTTGGGGAGTTACACCTGAAACCTATAAACACCTCTCGGTTATTGACCTGATGTATGACTCTCCTAAGTATGCCAACAATCGTAAGCCCAAGCCTTGGATGGAGAGTTTCAAGCAACTTAATGTTGATTACGGAGATAGCAATACGCACAGCAAGGAGGAATACGCTGATTATCTGAAAAGAATAGATGAAATGATATCCAAATATGGGGATTTAGAACCTTTTGTGATA
>CAUSFO010000049.1:0-12509 GCA_963530895.1 uncultured Flavobacteriaceae bacterium
GGCATAATGTATTAAATTTATATCAAATTCATCTACTTTTACGATATGCTCTATGACTTGTGCCTGGTCAGCCTTGGAAAGCGTGGCAGTTTCCGCCGTAGTTCCCAGAACGACTAGGAAATCCGTTCCATTAGTGATGTTATATTCTACTAATTTAGTTAAAGAATCAAAATCTATGGATAAATCCTCATTAAATGGCGTAACCAAAGCTACTCCCAGACCTTTTAATTTACTCATTGTTTAAAATTTTGAAGCCAAATTTAAGGTTTTTATTTAAAAAGATAAAAATAAGCCATGATATTTTAAGTAAAAATTAGGATTTTGCTGTTTCTTCTTTTCATTCTATGGTTTTGAATATCATATTTGAGTAAAAATCCCGAAATAATCTATATATTTGTGGCTGTATTTTAAGAACAAATGAAAAATAAAAGCATATTATTAGGAGCAGTTTTGATGGCTGTGGTGTCATGTACTACACAGCTGAATGTAAGCCAAGTTTCTCCTCAGAAAAACCAGTTGATCAATGGAGAAATAGCGCAGAAAAAAGAGTTGGTTTCCGTTATCACGCCATATAAAAAGGAATTGGAAAATAAAATGAACCAGAAAATTTCCCATACCGAGGTGGAGCTTAATAGGAAAGGAGATAACAGCTCGCTCGGACAGCTTCTGGCGGATTTCGTGCTGGAAGGAGCGAATGACTGGGGTGCGAAAAACAGCATTCCTGCGGTGGATGCAGCGATTTTAAATATAGGAGGAATCCGAAATGATATCAGCAAGGGAGATATTTTGCTGAGAAATGTTTTTGAAGTGATGCCTTTTGAAAATCAATTGGTTATCGTTAAAATGAAGGGCGAAGACATACAAGATGTGTTTGACTATTACGAAAAACAAAAAAGAAATAATCCCGTGGCAGGTTTTACAATAGTAGTAGAAAATGGAAAACTGACACAAGGGCTGATAAACGGCGAAAAACCAAAAGCTGGTCAGTACTACTACATCGCGACATCGGACTATTTGGCTTATGGAGGAGATTATATGAAATTTTTCCTAAAAGGAGAACAGCTTATACTAACGGAAATGACCCTGAGGGATTTATTTATTGAGAAATTTAAACAAAACCCAGAGATAAAAATAAAGCAGGAACAAAGGCTGCAATTTATCGGGAATAACCAATAAGGATGAACAAAAATGAATAGAAAAGAATTTTTGAAAATATTGGGTGGAGGAGCTTTGGCAACGACACTTACACCAAATGTTTTGTCAGCAAAGACATTTGATGCAAAAGATACACCTGAAAAAATCACCATTCTTCATACCAACGACCAGCACAGCAGGATAGAGCCTTTCGAGGAAGGGCACAGCAGATATCCCAATCAGGGAGGATTTGCGAGGAGAGCTACTCTGATAGAGCAGATTAGAGGAGTGGAAAAGAATGTGCTTTTGTTCGATAGTGGCGATATTTTCCAAGGAACGCCTTATTTTAATATGTTTGGCGGCGAGCTGGAATTTAAGCTCATGTCCATGATGAAATATGATGCGGCTACTATGGGAAATCATGATTTTGACAATGGTTTGGAAGGATTTTTAAAGGTTTTACCAAATGCTAAATTTCCTTTTATCTGTTCTAATTATGATTTTTCGGACACGATTTTAAAGGGAAAAACACAGCCATATAAGATTTTTAGAAAAGGAAATATTAAAGTAGGCGTTTTTGGGCTGGGAGTGAAATTGGAAGGACTTGTCGGAAAAAAATATTACGGAGAAACTAAATACCTTGACCCTGTTGCGACGGCGCAGAAATACGCAGATTTCCTTAGAAATACCAAAAAATGTGATTTGGTTGTTTGTCTTTCGCATTTGGGATATGATTACGGACAGACTGAAGACTTGGTTTCTGATAGAAAATTGGCGGCTCAGACTCACGGAATAGACATTATTTTAGGAGGGCACACGCACACATTTTTGACAGAACCGAATGTTCTTAAAAACAGCAAGGGCGTGAATGTTCTCGTGAACCAAGTAGGCTGGGCAGGGATTCTGCTGGGAAGAATAGATTTTTATTTTGATAAAGATAAGAAAATCAGCAAAGTATCTTTCCAAAACCAATTCATAGATAATAAGATAATCGTTTGATAATATGGTAGATAGAGGGATTCTTTTGTCATATATAAAATATGGTGATAATGATGCTATCTTACATTGCTTTACCGAAAATGCTGGTTTTCAGAGTTTTTTCATGAGGGGGATTTATTCACCTAAAAACAAGAAAAAGGCCTATCTTACTCCCATGACAGAGTTGTATTTTACGATTTCTGATTTTCATAAAAAATATAATATACAGACAATCAGTAAAATAGAAAAAGTGAATACTTTGGAAAATTATGAAGATATTCGGGTGTCATCTATTTTGTTCTTTGTGGCGGAATTCCTTCATCAGGTTTTAAAAACAGAGTTGGTAAATACTCAGATTTATACCAATATAAAGGTTTTTCTGTATCAGTTAGAGAACCAAAACTATCAGGCCCATTATGCTTTTTTGGTCGAATATCTTAGAAGTCAGGGAGTGGCGCCTCTGTGTAGGGAAGAAAAATTTTTAGACCCAGAGTCTGGTTTTTTTTCGGAGAGTATTTGTCATCATTTGTTTGATGAGCAGGTTTCTGAGTATTGGAAAAAAATGATTTCAAATGAAGAAATCTACGATGTGAAGATAAAAAACAGCATGAAAGAAGATTTTTTGGATTCGGTGCTGATGTATTATGGTTGTCATTTTCCAGAATTTAAAATCCCAAAATCTTTGGATGTTTTGAGGCAAATTTTTTCTGAATAATAAAATAAGGTATGCGTGTAGACAAATTTCTGTGGAGTGTTCGTTTCTATAAAACAAGGAGCATTGCCGCAGATGAAATCAAAAAAAATAGAGTTTCCATCGGTGGACAGCCAGTGAAAGCTTCACGGGAAGTCCATGAGGGAGATGTAGTGGAGATTAGGAAGAACCAAATCAATTATAAAATAGAAGTTTTGCAGATTCCTAAAAACCGCCTCGGTGCTAAGCTTGTTCCGCTTCATATCAAGGATATTACCGATAAGGAGCAGTATGAAATATTGAAAATGAGAATGCTCTCGCAGGATTATTATCGCCAGAAAGGAGAGGGAAAACCCACGAAAAAAGACCGTAGGGATATGAGCGACTTTTTAGATGGTGATAATGAAGAAGAGGATGATTGGGATGCTTTTTTTCTCGATATAGAGAATGAAGAAGATGAGGAATAAACCTTGTATTTATAAAAAGAAAATCCATAACTTTGCAAAAACTTTATTTTGAATAAAATAGATACCATTATTTACGCATTTGCGGCTGTGTTTATGGGGATTTATCTCTATCAATACCCTGAGTATTATATATATATTATAGGGATTTTTTTCTCATTCCTTATTCTTAATTTTCTACTTTTCAGGATTTATAAAGGGTTAAAGAAAATGTCTATGGCTGTGATGGCTTTCATGGCTATGAATTTTGGGAAAGATATTCTTTGGGCGTTTTTGTGGATGTTTGTGATTAAGAAAAATGAGATTTTAGTGATGTTTTTGGCTCTTGTTTTTCTTCTGTTATCCATACCTCTATACCATTCTGTCCTTAGAGAAATAAAGAACAATCAAAATTCTGATAAAAATCAATTATAATTATTTTTAAAACTTAATTTATTTAAGTATATTTGCAAATCAATAAAAATAAGAAATGAACCAGAGAATTTATTCACTATTTTTTGTTTTGATGTTCATGCTGTTTGGGAGTACTGCTCTTGCTAGTGAACATGCAGATGGAGGTGAAAAAGCCTTTAATCCTTCTGAACTTATCAATCATCACATTTATGATACTAATGAGTGGCATATTGCTACTTGGAATGAAGGTGAAGAGGGAGAATTTCATATTACTATTCCTTTGCCAGTGATTGTAAAAGACGGGAAAGGTTGGCATTTTTTCATGTCAAGTAGTGTGGCTCATGGGGAAGTGGTAGATGGATACACTTTGGAACATGGTGTTTTAGTGAATAAAGAAGGTTTGGAAAAAGCACAAATTCCAGATTTATTCAAGGGAACTGAAAAGGTGTTTTATGACCTTTCTATTACTAAGAATGTTTTTGCATTGTTCATTTCTGTTTTGATTATCTTAGGATTATTCATTTCAATGGCAAATTCTTACAAGAAGTCTTTAGTGCCTACTGGAGTAGCGAGATTTTTCGAACCAGTTGTGTTATTGGTAAGAGATGGGATTGCGATTCCAAATATCGGTTCCAAACATTACAAGAAGTTTATGCCGTTCTTATTGACTATATTTTTCTTTATCTGGTTAAATAACTTATTAGGACTTGTTCCGTTTTTCCCTGGAGGGGCTAACCTTACAGGTAATATAGCGGTTACATTAGTTCTTTCTTTATTCACATTGTTTACTATTTTGCTAAACGCGAATAAAGATTATTGGAAACATATTTTCTGGCCGCCAGTACCGTTCTTGTTGAAGCCAATTATGATTCCATTGGAGATTATAGGTGTTTTTACTAAGCCATTCTCTTTGACAATGCGTCTTATGGCGAACATTACAGCTGGACATATTATGATTTTAAGTATTATTTCATTGATATTTATTTTCAAAAATGCAGCTTTAGGAGCAGTTTCTGTGCCATTGGCGTTGTTCGTTTCCATCTTGGAATTGTTAGTTGCAGCTTTACAAGCATATATATTTACAATATTATCAGCTTTATATATTGGTATTGCAGTAGCAGAACATAGTCACGATGATGTGCATGGACATGCAGAAGGACACTAAAAAGAATTTTAATTTTGAATAATAATTTTAACTAAATATTTTTTATCATGGAGGATTTTATGTCTAATTTAAATTATGTGGCAATTTCATTTGCTGTATTAGGAGTAGCTTACGGTATTTCTAAAATTGGTTCTCACGCGATGGATGCTATCGCTAGACAGCCAGAAGCGGCTGATAAGGTGCAAGCTGCGATGTTGATCGCTTGTGGTCTTATCGAAGGTGCTGGACTTATCGGATTGATTTTCAGTGCTCCGTTCATGAAAGGATAATCAAAAATCCTAATAATCTTGGTAACACGGTTGGTGCTTACCAAGATTATTTTAAAATTTTGTATTAAAAAATATTTAAAGTAAAATAAAAAATAAAATAATTTAGAAATGATAACACCAGGATTAGGTTTAGTTTTTTGGATGACTCTTACTTTTGCTGTATTGATGTTTCTTTTGGCAAAATATGCATGGAAACCAATTCTTAATGCACTTAATGAGAGAGAAACAACAATCGTAGATGCTCTTAACCAAGCTAAATTGGCAAGAGAAGAGGTTCAGAATTTAAAAGCTGAAAACGAAAGAATTATTCAAGAAGCTAAAATAGAAAAGGATAATATATTGAGAGAAGCAAGAGAAATCAGAGATAGAATGATTAACGAAGCGAAAGATACAGCTAAAGTAGAAGGAGAAAAAATGATAGAGGCTGCTAGACATTCTATCGCTATGGAAAAGGCTGCTGCTATAGATGATATGAAAAAGCAGATCAGTTCTTTATCTGTGGATATTGCTGAAACTATTTTGAAGAAAAAATTGGATAATAAAGATGCCCAAAATGACCTGGTGGCTAATTTATTAAATGATAAAAACTTAAACTAATCCTTATGAGTAACACAACAAAAGTTGCTAAAAGATACGCTCAGGGATTGTTGGATTTTACAACAGAAACTGGCAACACGGAAACTGTATTCAATGAAATGAAAGATGTGGCAGAAACTATTTCTGGTTCTAAAGAATTGAGAAGTTTTTTCGCTACACCTATCATAGATTACAGAAGAAAGCAGAGTGTTGCAAGTGAGATTTTTTCTAAATTTTCTGTTGTAACTAAAAACATGATTGCCCTTGTTATCAAGCAAGGAAGAGAGAAATATTTAGAAGATATTGCTAAAGAATATGTGGAGAAGGTAGAGGAAATGAATGGAGTGCAGAAGGTAACTCTTACAACTGCTGAAGAACTTTCTCAACAGAGCTTAGATCAGATTGTAAAATCTTCATCTTTGATAGATGTAAATAAAAAGTATAAGATAAAGTCTATAATAAAGCCAGAGCTTATCGGTGGATATATCCTAAGAGTAGGAGACCAGCAGATTGATAACTCGGTGAGAACACACTTGGCTAATCTTAGAAAAGAATTTCAACTTAATTAGAAAAAACAACCAATAAAATGGCAGGAATAAATCCAGCAGAAGTATCTGCAATATTGAAACAACAGTTAGCAAATTTTGATACTCAGTCTAATGTAGAAGAGGTAGGAACCGTATTACAAGTAGGAGATGGTATTGCTCGTATTTATGGTTTGGAAAATGTACAGTACGGAGAATTAGTAAAATTTGAAAGTGGAGTTGAAGGAATTGTATTAAACCTTGAAGAGGATAATGTAGGTGTGGCTCTACTTGGAGAATCTAAGAGAGTAAAAGAAGGTGATACAGTAAATAGAACTAAAAGAATTTCTTCTATCAAAGTAGGAGAAGGACTTTTGGGAAGAGTAGTAGACACTTTGGGTAATCCTATCGATGGTAAAGGTCCTATTGGAGATGATTTATACGATATGCCTTTGGAGAGAAAAGCTCCTGGGGTTATCTATCGTCAGCCTGTAAATGAGCCTTTGCAAACAGGTATCGTTGCAATAGACTCTATGATCCCTATCGGAAGAGGGCAGAGAGAGTTGATCATTGGTGACCGTCAGACAGGTAAAACTACGGTAGCGATAGACACGATCCTGAACCAAAAAGAATTTTATGATGCAGGTCAGCCTGTATTCTGTATATATGTAGCAGTAGGACAAAAAGGTTCTACAGTAGCTCAAATCGTAAGAACATTAGAAGAAAGAGGGGCAATGGCTTATACAGTAGTAGTAGCAGCTAACGCATCTGACCCTTCTCCAATGCAGGTGTACGCTCCAATGGCAGGTGCTGCTATCGGTGAGTATTTCAGAGATACAGGACGCCCAGCATTGATTGTTTATGATGATTTATCTAAACAAGCGGTAGCATATAGAGAGTTGTCTCTTCTATTAAGAAGACCACCAGGGCGTGAGGCTTATCCTGGGGATGTATTCTACCTTCACTCAAGATTGCTAGAAAGAGCAGCGAAAATCATCAAAGATGACACTATCGCATCTCAAATGAATGACCTTCCTGAAACATTGAAACCTATGGTAAAAGGAGGTGGTTCATTGACAGCACTTCCTATCATCGAGACGCAGGCAGGGGATGTATCTGCGTATATTCCTACCAATGTGATTTCCATTACAGATGGACAGATTTTCTTGGAGTCTGATCTATTCAACTCAGGGGTAAGACCAGCGATTAATGTGGGTATCTCTGTATCAAGGGTAGGGGGTAATGCTCAGATTAAATCAATGAAGAAAGTTTCAGGAACATTGAAACTTGACCAAGCTCAATATAAAGAATTAGAAGCGTTTGCTAAATTTGGTTCTGACCTAGATGCAGCTACTTTGGCGGTAATTTCTAAGGGAGAAAAGAATGTGGAAATTCTAAAACAACCAGTAAACTCACCGCTTCCAGTGGAAGACCAAGTAGCGATGATTTATGCTGGAACAGAAAACTTGCTAAAAGACATTCCTGTAGCAAAAGTTAGAACATTCCAAAAAGAATATGTAGGATTATTAAAAACTGCACATCCAGAGGTAATGTCTGCACTAAAAGCTGGTAAAATTGATAAAGATTTGACAGATGTGTTGAAACAAGTGGCATTAGATTTAGTAGCGAAATACAATAATTAAAATATAAACCAATTTGTTCTAAATTTTTGGAACATAAAAAAGTAAGTTTATCAGATGGCGAATTTAAAGGAGATTAGAGGCAGAATAACATCTATATCATCTACGATGCAGATTACGAGTGCGATGAAGATGGTTTCGGCAGCGAAACTAAAAAAAGCACAAGATGCCATTACGATGCTTAGACCTTATTCTGAAAAACTTCAGGAACTTATTCAAAAAGTGAGTACAGGTTCTGAAGGAAGTTTGTCAGAGTATGCTCAGAAAAGAGAAGTCAAAAAAATACTTTATATCGCTATTTCTTCTAATAGAGGTCTGGCGGGAGCTTTTAACTCATCAGTGATTAAAGAGCTAAATGCTAATTATAAACAAAAAGAAGATGTAGAAATAGAGGTTCTTACGATAGGGAAAAAGGTTTTTGATGCAGTGAGAAGAGTGAGAACGGTATATGATAACCAAAGTTCTATTTACGATAGTGTAAGTTTTGAGGCTGTTTCTAAACTGACTAGTGCTGTGATGAAAGACTTCAGCGAAGGAATTTTTGATGAAGTATATTTGGTTTATAATAAATTTATCAATGCTGCGACACAGGAAGTAAGAACTGAACAGTTACTACCGATTACGATGCCAGAACAAGCTGAAGAGGATGCAGAATCAGACTACATCTTTGAACCTGATAAGCAGACTATATTGGAAACATTGATTCCTAAGTCTATAAAGACGCAGGTTTATAAGGCGTTATTAGATTCTATTGCATCTGAGCACGGAGCAAGGATGACCGCAATGCACAAGGCAACAGACAATGCTAATGCCCTGAAAAATGAATTGGTTATCTTCTATAACAAAGCTCGTCAGGCAGCGATTACTAATGAAATCTTGGAAATCGTTTCTGGTGCAGAAGCATTGAAAAAAGGATAAGATTATATCATAATATAAGGTTTTAAAGTTGAAAATGAGTGTCAGTTTTTCTGATACTCATTTTTTATGCGTAATCATTATTGTTTAATTTTATTTTGTTTATTTGTGGTGTGTTTTTTAGTGTTGTTTAATTGTAAATTAAGGTAAAATGACACTAAATTTTATAACCTGTTTATTTATAGTGTATTAGAATGAGTGTGGAAAACTTTCATAAGAGATGATTTTTTATAGAGAGTATTTATTTCTACTTTTGCAAATGCTAATCTGAAAAAGTATCATCATGGGAATATTTGATAAAAGAGAAAACTACAAACCGTTTGAATATCCAGAAATCATGCAGTTTGTGGATTCCATGAATAAGTCCTTCTGGGTGCATTCTGAGGTGGAATTTACAGCTGATATTCAGGATTTTAAGGCGAATTTGAGTCCAATAGAAAAAGAAGCAGTAAAGAGAGCTTTGCTGGGAATAGCACAAGTGGAGGTTTCTGTGAAGACTTTTTGGGGAGACCTTTATGACCTTTTCCCGAAGCCAGAGTTTAATGGACTTGGGGCTACTTTTGCTGAATGCGAGTTTCGCCATTCGGAGGCGTATTCCAGATTGCTGGAAGTATTAGGATATAATAATGAGTTTGAAAACTTGCTGGAAGTTCCTATTTTCAAGGAAAGAAATCAAGTTTTGAAGGAGTATCTTTCTAAGAATAAAGAAAACGCTTTGGAGAGAATCTTGTTTTTTACTTTGATTATAGAAAACGCTTCTTTGTTCAGCCAGTTTGCAACGATTTTGTCATTTACTCGTTTTAAGGGATATATGAAAAATGTAGCAAACATCATCGCTTGGACATCAGTGGATGAGCAGACACATGCCAATGCTGGGATTTTTATCATCAAAAAGATTTTTGAGGAAAATCCAGACATGAAGGAAAGAGGAATGAAGGAGATAGAAGGCTTTATGAAAAACTATATAGAACTGGAAGACAAGATGTTAGATTGGATTTTTGAAAATGGTGAACTTGACTTTTTTAGCAAAAAAGATTTGGCTAATTATATGAGATACAGGCTGGATGACTCTTTGGTGCAGCTGGGATTGGGCAGACCTTTTGGAATAACAGGAGATGAAATAAAGCCGATGCTTTGGTTTGAAGAAGAAGTTTTCGCAAATGAACTAGATGATTTCTTTGCGAAAAGGCCAACAGCGTACACAAAACATGATAAATCTATTACGGAGGACGATTTATTCTAAACTCTAAGAAACAATAATAAACCATGTATAGTAGAATTCAACAAGAGAAAGAATTGAGCCTAAATGATGACTTCCGTTTGGGTGAGTATATCTATATGGGAATGGGATTAGTGGGAGAGCATAGAGTGTGTATTTCAGTGGGTTATAAAATAGAATATTGCATAAAAAAAGCAAAACAATTTGTGGAAGCAGACCCAAATGTGAAATTTACCCATGTCAATAAAGTGAAAGTAGGCGAGCTGGAAGCCTGTGAAAAATTTGAAATAGAATAGAAAAAATATTATGGGACATTTTGTAGAAAATAAAGTAGGAGCACAAAAACAAATTCTATGCGTATTTGCCAATATATCTAAGGAAGAACTGCACGAAAAGATTAAGCAAAGAATGGCAGACGCAGGCTACAAAGCGCTTTCTGAAAGTATTGGAAATACAGTCTACGAAAAAGGAAATAGAACGATGAGACTTTTATTTGGGATATTTGTTGATTATTTTAAATGTTCTATCCATACCAGCGAAAACGAAAATAATCAAGTAGAAGTATTTGTAAAAAAAGAAACTACGGGATTTTCAGGAGGAATTATCGGAGTGACTCAGGTAGATGATAAGCAGAAATCAGTATATAAGCTCTTAGAAACTTTGTAATTCGTTTCTGATGGAGTTTAGAAAAGCGGAGCAATCGGATTTTGAGCAGATTTGGGAGATAATTTCTTTTGTAAAGGAAACTCGTAAAAACGAAGGCAGCACCCAGTGGCAGGACGGCTATCCAAATGAAGAAACAATACAAAATGATATTCAGAAAGGATATGGTTTTGTTTTTGAGGAGGAGGGCGGTGTGAATCTTTATGCTGCGATTATTTTTGACAAAGAACCTGCTTACGAAGAGTTAAAAAGCTGGGAAGGGCAGGGAGATTACCTCACACTCCACAGAATAGCGGTTTCCAAGGAAGCAAAAGGAAAAGGTTTGGGACAAAAAGTCCTGCAGGAAGCCGAAAAATTAGCAAAAGAAAAGGGAATAGAGAGTATCCGTATAGATACTAATTTTGACAATATTCCGATGCTGAAAATTATAGAAAAAGAAGGCTATAAATACCGAGGAGAAGTGTATTTCCGAGGCAGTGCTAGAAGAGCATTTGAGAAAATTTTAAAATAAAACTATATTTATATAACAGAGAAAAAAATGATGGAAGAAAAAACAAACATTTGGTGGTTCAATGAAGAATCAGAACAAATGCTTAACAGGGGGTATTTACTAAACGGAGAAACACTAGAAGGGGCAATAGATAGAATAACTGAAGCCGCAGCAAAGAGGCTGTATAAACCAGAATTAAAGGAGGCTTTTAAGGAAATGATTGTCAAAGGATGGATTTCTTTTTCATCTCCTGTATGGGCAAATATGGGGACGCAGAGAGGGCTTCCTATTTCGTGTTTCAATGTCCATGTGCCAGACAGCATAGAGGGAATTACCCACAAAATGGGAGAAGTTATCATGCAAACCAAGATAGGCGGCGGGACTTCTGGATATTTCGGTGAGCTGAGACATAGAGGAACAGCAGTTACGGATAATGGAAAATCTTCTGGAGCGGTTTCTTTCATGAAATTATTTGATACCTCAATGGATGTGGTATCACAGGGAGGTGTAAGAAGAGGAGCTTTCGCGGCGTATTTAGATATTGACCATGATGATATAGAGGAGTTTTTGCAAATCCGAGACATCGGTAACCCTATTCAGAATTTGTTCATGGGAGTTTGTGTGCCAGACTACTGGATGCACGAAATGATAGAGGGCGACACGGACAAGAGAAGAGTTTGGGCTAAAGTTTTGGAAAGCCGTCAGCAGAAAGGGATGCCATATATTTTCTTTACAGATAATGTAAATAGAAATAAACCGCAAGTTTATAAAGATAAAGGATTGACTATCAATGCTTCTAATCTTTGTTCTGAAATTATGCTGCCTTCTACAGAAGACGAAAGTTTCATCTGTTGTTTATCTTCCATGAATTTGGAGCTTTATGATGAGTGGAAAGATACGAATGCGGTTAAATTGGCTATTTACTTCCTTGATGCAGTTTTATCTGAATTTATTGAGAAAACAGAAGGGAATTATTACCTTTCAGCAGCGAGAAATTTCGCAATTCGCCACCGAGCTTTAGGACTCGGAGTTTTGGGATATCATTCTTATTTACAGCGAAATATGATTCCTTTTGAAAGCATGGAAGCGAAAATGTTTAACGCAAAAGTATTTAAACAAATCCAAGAGCAGTCATTAGCCGCTTCTAAAGAATTAGCGAATATCTACGGAGAGCCAGAATTATTGAAAGGCTATGGAGTCAGAAATGCCACTACTATGGCGATAGCACCTACGACATCTAGCTCGGCTATTTTAGGGCAGACATCGCCAGGGATAGAGCCGTTTGCGTCTAATTATTACAAGGCTGGTTTGGCGAAAGGAAATTTCATTAGAAAAAATAAATATTTAGCTAAATTGTTGGAAGAGAAAGGGTTGGATACGGAAGATGT
>CAUSFO010000050.1:0-12399 GCA_963530895.1 uncultured Flavobacteriaceae bacterium
CAGTTTGCGAATATCGGGGAAGGATTTCAGAATTTGGTTTATAAGACCGATGCAGAGCAGGATTTGGCATTACTGCCTACAAGCAAATCATTCTTTATACTGGGAATCAAGGATATAAAATATTACGATGTGAAAAGTCCCACTACGGCATTCTATTATCATAATGGGATGAGCAGCGGTGGAACTCTGCAAACTACTTATACTCAGAATATTGGCAAAAGGTTTAATTTTGCGATAGAATATATGGGACTGCGGTCAGAGGGGCTGTATCAGAGGGAAATCGCATCTTCTAATAATACTATTTTCTCTGCACATTATCTCTCTAAAAATTCTAAATATGAGGCGTTTGCGCATTTTATTCATCAGAATATTTCTAATGAAGAGAATGGCGGAATTGCTAATTTGGATAATTTTACAAGTGGAGATTCTCGGTTTAACAGCAGAAAAAATCTTACAGTAAATTTACATAATACCTACACCAGAATGGCGGTAAGGAGGTTCTATTTCAGTCATTATTTTGCACCTTTCGATGTGGAGAAATTTCCGTTTAAGCTGAATCATACGATTTTTTATCAAACCAATAAATATTTCTACACGCAGGATGGCACGGAGAACTATTATTCCTCTTCGTTGATTACGGATTATCCTACCAATAATAAGAGGAAATCGACTAAATTCAGCAATACGGTGAGCTTGCTTTTTGATAATGAGGCTTTTAGGGCAGAAGCAGGAGTTCGTTATCAGAATATCAGTTACAGGTCGTTTTATCCATTGATAATCAGCGGAGTGCAGGAAGATTCTAAATTTAAGGAAAATCGTTTAGGATTGGTAGGAAATCTTAAAATAAAACTTTGGGATAAAATCAATCTAAATTCAGATTTGGAAATTTCTAATGGAAAAGCCTTTGGAAATTATCTAAATTCAGAAAATCATCTGACTTTTGAGCCTATTGAGGGGTATTCCATCGGCGGGCATGTGAAATTCAAATCGGCGGCTCCATCGTTTAATTATTTGATGAACACTTCTTTTTATCAAGATTATAATTTCAAATATTCTGGATTTAAGAACCAAAATGTTTTGGAAATAGGAGCAGATTTAAATTTCAAATGGTTTGATACTAAGCTGTTTGCGAATTATTTCAGAATAGGGCAGCTGGCGTATTTTGATTCTTCGGCGATGCCTCAGCAGAGCACTTCGTCGGTGAATATATCACAGGTAGGAGGAGAGGCTACATTTAGTTATCGTAAATTTAATTTTAATGCTAAAGTATTAGTTCAGAATGTTTTAAATAATAAAGATGTACTTCCATTGCCAGAATTCATAGGAAGGGCGAATGTTTATTATCAATCCAAAATATTCAAAAAAGCGGCAGAAATTCAGACGGGAATCAAGGCTTATTATTTCTCAAAATTCGCCTCTCAGCAGTATTTCCCGATACTTAATGAATTTATCCTGCCATCCACAGATTCGCATTCCATCGGAGGTAGGCCGTTGGTGGATGTTTATTTTAATATGAAAGTAAAACGAATGATGATTTATGCTGAGGCACAGCATATTAACACTACTTTTATGAAAAATCAGTCTTACGCTGCACCGTTTTATCCAGTGGCAGATTTTAGGCTGAATTTAGGTTTGGTATGGTATTTATTCCACTAAAATAAAGGTAAAATGAACGAAAAAGAGATATTTTTAAAAGACATATACAACATTCCCAGCCTTATTAAGGACTTTTTCGCAGATGAGGAATATGCTTCGCATAGATTTTCTTTGGGAAATGTACAGAAACAGGTGGAATTTAAGGAAAAAAGTTATTCCAAAGAGCAGAGAAAAATTCTTTGTGAAGTTTTGGGAAAACAATTAGGAAATCTGCAATTATCTGATAAACAGAAAGAAAACTTGCAAATTCTTTCACGGGAGAATGCTTTTACGATCGTTACAGGGCATCAGCTGAATCTGTTTACAGGGCCTGCATTTTTCGTTTATAAAATTTTGCAGACGATAAAAACAACAGATTTTCTGAACCAAAATATTCAAGGTAAAAAATTCGTTCCTATATTTTGGATGGCTACGGAAGACCATGATTTTGAGGAAATAAATCATTTTAAAACTCAAAATCATATTTATAGCATTGATGGGAAATCAGGAGGAGCAGTCGGCAGAATAAAGGTTGAGAAAAATAATTTCATAGAAGAATTTGAAAAAGAATTTAAATATAATGATTTTGGTAAGGAGCTGATAGACTGGATGAAAGAAGCCTATGCAGAGGGAAAAACTTTAGCAGAAGCGACTAAAACGCTGGTAAATAAACTCTTTGCCGACCGAGGGTTGCTGATGATAGATGGAGATGACCGAGGGCTGAAAGAGCAGATGAAGGAGATTTTTGCTGATGAATTGAAAAATAATTCACTGAAAAAAGAAACGCACCAATCCGTAGAAAATCTTACGAAGAAATACGGAAAAGTGCAGGTGAACCCAAGGGAAATCAATTTGTTTTATCTCTCTGAAACTCGTGATAGAATAGAGTTTGATGGAGAAAAATATAATGTGGTGGACAGGGAAATTTCTTTCACAGAAGCGGAGATTTTAGCGGAATTAGAAAGTTATCCGGAAAAATTCAGCCCAAATGCGGTGATGCGCCCTGTTTATCAGGAGAAAATACTTCCTAATATAGCCTATATAGGCGGAAATGCAGAGGTAATGTATTGGCTGGAACTGAAAGAATATTTCCGACATGTGGAAGTTCCTTTTCCGATTTTAATTCCGAGAAATTCAATGCTTTTTTTGACTGAAAAAACAGCAAATAAAATCCAGAAAATGGGACTTGGAATAGAGGAGTTTTTCATGGATTATGCGGAGATTATCAAGGAGAAATTGCTTTTTGAGTCCGAGCTTTTGGAGCTTATCACAGAAAAAGAATAAAAACTGAAAAAATCTTTTGGGCTGCTGAAAGAAAAATCTTCACTTACGGATAAGACTTTTAGGAATTTGGTGGAAGCGGAGGAAACTCGCCAGTTGAAATCTTATAACCGGATGAAAAAGAGACTTTTGCGAGCAGAAAAAATAAAGCAATACGAAAAATACATGCAGCTGAGACAGTTATATTTAGATGTTCATCCTAATGCTGTTTGGCAGGAAAGGGTGCTGAATTTCAGCGTATTTTATGCTCAGAAAGGGAAAGGATGGATAGAAGAATGCTATCAAAAAATGGATGTGGAAAACTCTGTGCTAATTATTTCGTACATTTAATTATAAAGATGTATTTTTGTGTCCTAATTGTTATATAACAATAATACTAAAATCAGATGAAAAAAATATTTTTAACCATACTAGGAACAGCATTTGCGATATTATCTGGACAACAGAAGAAGCATACTGTGGTGGCTAAAGAAAATCCCACTACAATTGCTAAAAAATATGGCGTCAGCGTAGATGAGCTTATCAAGCAAAATCCTAAAATAAAGGATGGGAAAATAGATATAGGAGATGTTTTGATTATTCCTAATAAACAAAAAAACACTCAAAAAACAGAAGAGAAAGCAGAAGATAAAAAATCTACTGAAAAGAAATCCAATCAAAAATTGGGTAAGATTTATCTTCAGCCAAAACAGACTATCTATGGTATAACCAGACAATACAAAATCTCAGAAGAAGAACTGAGAAGGCTGAATCCTAATTTGGAAAACCATATGAAAGTGGGCGAGGCGCTTGTATTACCAGAAGATAAAATCAGAAAATATGGAGACAAAGCCGCTCAGCAGGAGGTAGTGGATACACCTAAAAAGGATAGAGAAGAGGAGAAAAAAACTCAAATGCTAGCTTCAGAAGATGGAGCGTATGTGGTTCAGCCAAAAGATACATACTATGGAATTACAAGGAAGTTTAATATTTCGCAGAGTGAGTTGTTTGCATTAAATTCAGGGTTGGAGCAGAGAGGACTTAGGTCAGGAGATGTTATCATAGTGAAAAATACAGCATCTTCTAAAAATGTAGTAACGACAACGAAAGAAACTTATGAGAAAAATACAAAACCTAAAGAGGAGAAAAACATGCCTCCAAAAGAGGTGAAAACCAAAACTTATTCCGTAGAGGAATATGTAACTCATGAGGTTAAAAAAGGCGAAAGTGCATTTGGGATTGTGAATAAATATAACATCACATATGACCAGCTTGCCGAGATGAATGGAGGACTTCCTAATGGAATAAAGCAGGGAATGGTGCTGAATATCAAGAAGGTCAATAGACAATATGTGAAATCCGATGATGATGTGTTTAGTATTGCTTTGATTTTGCCTTTTGGGTTTGATACTAACGATACTAAATATAGAACGCTTTCTGCGGACTTCCTAATCGGTGCTAAGCTTGCTGCACAAAGAGGAATGCGAGATGGTAAAAAAGTAAGTATCAATGTGATAGATGCTGAAAATGAGAATTCTTTCAAGAACAATTTGGCTCAGATTAACAAGACCAATACAGATTTGATTATAGGGCCATTCTTTAAGTCAAATGTAATAGAAGTTCTTGAATATGTGAAGAATGAAAAAATTCCTGTGGTGGCCCCATTTGCCCATACAGAGGAGATGTATAAATATAATAATTTGGTGATTGTAGAGCCAGGGAATAGAGTGTATGCAGAGAGAATCGTTCGTGAGGTCAAAAATGCTCATTCAAAAGAAAAAGTATTTATTGTAGGTGAAGAAAATAATCCAGAGGTTATTTTCCTTAAAGAGCAGTTAGCAAAAGAGCTGTCTAAAACTGAAATTTCGGTGGTTAGTTCTCCAGCTGGAATAGAACTGGAGCAGAATATGGTAACAGGGCAAAGCCTGCCAGCAGTAGTTATTTTAGCAAATGATAATAATGCTGTCGGAGCAGGGTTTGCAAAGAAAATAATAGAACTAGCCAAACAAACAGAAGGAATCAAGGCATTTAGTATGTATTATCACCCTGATTTTGAGAAGAATGTAGATCCTTTAAGTAAAGCAAATTTGGTTTATTTGATGGATAGAAAAATAAATACAGATGGAGATTTTGAGAAGGAGGTTTTGGCTGAGTTTAAAAAAGAATATTGTAGAACGCCATCTAAATACACCATTATAGGTTTTGATGTGGTTAGTGATATGTTGGCAAGGGAATCAAAAGGAGAAGTCCTAAGAAATATGAGTAAAGTTCAGACTCAGTTGGCGACCAAGTTTGAATATATCCGAAACAAAAAAAATGGGGCTTTTGTGAATACTGGATTTAGAGTAGTAAGATTGGTTCCTTAGTTTTTAAATAATAAAATAGATTTAGATTTTTCAAAAATATGAAAGCATTAGTGTTTCCTGGACAAGGGTCTCAGTTTGTGGGGATGGGTAAGGATCTTTATGACTACCGTAAGGAGATTAGAGATTTGATGAATTCTGCTAATGATATATTGGGATTTGATATTTTGTCTGTGATGTTTGATGGGACAGAGGAGGATTTAAAGAAAACCAAAATAACACAGCCAGCTATATTTATTCATTCTGTAGCTATTGTAAAGGCAATCGATACAATAGGTGCGGGTATGGTAGCAGGACACTCTTTGGGTGAGTTCTCTGCTTTGGTAGCGAATGGAGTTTTATCGTTTAAAGATGGGCTGGAGCTGGTTTATCAAAGAGCTTTGGCTATGCAGGAGGCTTGTGATATTAATCCTTCCTCTATGGCGGCGGTACTTGGGCTGGATGATGATAAAGTAGAGAAAATTTGTGCAGAGATGGAGGGATTGGTAGTTCCTGCGAACTATAACTGCCCTGGACAGCTCGTAATTTCTGGTGAAACTTCAGCAGTAGAAAAGGCATGCGAAGCCCTAAAAGCAGCTGGAGCAAAAAGAGCCCTTTTATTACCTGTGAATGGAGCTTTTCACTCTCCTTTGATGCAGCCAGCGCAAGAAAGATTAGCACAAGCAATAGAGGGAGTTAAATTTAATAATCCTATTCTTCCGATTTATCAGAATGTAACAACGACTCCTGTGACAGATCCAGAGGAAATAAAAAAGAATCTGATAGCACAGCTGACAGGTCCTGTAAAATGGACACAAACGATACAAAATATGGTAAAAGATGGAGCTGACCACTTTGTGGAAGTAGGGCCAGGGAAAACATTACAAGGATTGATAAAGAAAATATCGCCTAGTATTATGGTTTCATCAGGGATATAACGGATTTTGTAATCTGTAAAAAATATTGCTATTCTTGGATATTCCGAGGATAGCAATTTGTTTATAAATATTATTTACCTTTGTTTTATGGAAAGTTTTTTTTCACATGGCAAACTGCTTCTTACCTCAGAATATTTCGTGCTGGATGGGGCAACGGCATTGGCTGTCCCTACCAAATCTGGACAAAATCTCTGTGTAGAAGAAAAAAAAGACGGCAAGGCTCTTGTTTTTTGGGAGGCTTATCATAACGGGCGGCTTTGGATGAGTGCAGAAATTGATTATCTCAATTGGAGAATTATAAAAACTAATCTTCCCGAAAATGCCGAATTCATTATGAATGTTCTCAGAAATATTCAGAAACTTTCATCATCTCATTTACAAGATAAGAAATCCTATTTCATCAAGACCAATCTCGAATTTCCTGCTAATTTTGGCTGGGGGAGCAGTTCTACGCTGATGGCAAATCTTGCTAAATGGACTGGAATAGATGCTTTTGAACTTAATGAGATTTCCCTTGGTGGAAGCGGTTATGATATAGCAGTGGCGATGGAGGGAACGCCTGTTTTGTATCAGTTAAATTGGAAAAATAGAGAGATAAAACAAGTAGATTTTAATCCAGAATTTAAGGAAGAATTGATATTTGTCCATCTCAATCAAAAACAAGACAGCCGCGAAGGCATAAAACTCTATAAATCCAAACCAAAATCAAAGGAAATAGTTGGCGAGTTTTCGGATTTGACAGAGAGAATTTTAAATTGTAAAAACATCGATGAGTTTTCTGATTTAATGGAAATTCACGAAAAAAAAGTTTCCGCATTTTTGGGACTTACTAAAGTCAAACAGCAGTATTTCCCTGACTGCCCTGTTTTTGTGAAAAGCCTCGGGGCGTGGGGAGGAGATTTTGTGATGACTAGGAAATTTCAAGGATATGAAGACTTTTTTCATGGACACGGATTTCATACTTTTTTTGATTGGAATGAAATAATTAAGTAAAACTGAGCTAAAACATAGGAAATACCTAAAAATATCAATACATTTGCGTATAGTTAATTTATATAAAATTTTTAACATGGAACAGATTAAAAACTATTTAGAAAAACATGGCATTAAGGGAGTGAAGGAGATTGTATACAATCCTACCTATGAACAACTTTTCCAAGATGAAATGTCGCCAGAAAACGAGGGTTTTGAGAAAGGGATTTTAACAAATTCAGGTGCTGTTGCTGTGAAGACAGGCGTTTTCACAGGGCGTTCGCCAAAGGATAGATATATCGTAAAAGACCAAACTACAGAGAATACGATTTGGTGGGATGGTAAAATAAACTTGCCTACGACGCCTGAGATTTTTGGTGATTTAAAGAAAATAGTAACTGATTCCTTTGAAAATAAAAAAATCTATGTGGTGGATACTTTCTGCGGAACCAATCCAGACACGAGACTGAAAGTGAGATTCGTGATGGAGGTGGCTTGGCAGGCGCATTTCGTTACCAATATGTTTATCCGCCCATCTCACTATGACCTAGAACATTACGGAGAGCCAGATTTCTTGGTAATCAATGGTTCTAAGGTGACTAACCCGAACTGGAAAGAACAAGGGCTTAATTCAGAGAACTTTGTGATGTTTAACCTTACAGAAAAAACTCAGATTATCGGAGGAACTTGGTACGGAGGCGAGATGAAAAAGGGAATGTTCTCTATGATGAACTACTACCTTCCACTGAAAGGAATGGCGTCTATGCACTGTTCTGCGAATGTGGGCGAAAAGGGCGATGTAGCGGTGTTCTTCGGGCTTTCTGGAACAGGGAAAACTACGCTTTCTGCCGACCCTAAAAGATACCTTATTGGTGATGATGAGCACGGCTGGGATAACAATGGAGTTTTCAACTACGAGGGAGGCTGCTATGCGAAAGTAATAGACCTTTCTGCTGAAAAAGAACCAGATATTTTTGGGGCGATAAAAAGAGATGCACTTCTTGAAAATGTAGTGGTGAAGGATAACGGCGAGGTGGACTACTGCGATGGTTCTATCACGGAAAACACCAGAGTTTCTTACCCTATCTATCATATTAGTAAAATAGTTTTACCATCAAAAGCAGGACACGCTAAGAAAGTGATTTATCTTTCTGCTGATGCATTTGGGGTACTGCCTCCAGTTTCTATCCTTACAGATGAACAGGCGCAATATCACTTCCTATGTGGATACACTTCTAAAATGGCAGGAACGGAGAGAGGCGTTACAGAGCCGTTACCATCTTTCTCACCAGCGTTTGGAGAGGCGTTTTTAGCACTTCACCCTACGATGTATTCTAAAACTTTGGTTTCTAAAATGAAAGAACACGGAGCAAAAGCTTATTTAGTAAATACAGGCTGGAACGGAACAGGGAAAAGAATTTCACTAAAAGATACGAGAGCCATCATAGATGCTATTTTAGATGGTTCTATCGATAAAGCAGAAACGAATAAAATCCCAATTTTAGGACTTACTTTCCCAACGGCGCTGCCGAATGTTCCTTCTGAAATTCTTGACCCAAGAGATACTTACGCTGATGCTTCTCAGTGGGAAGTTAAAGCTAAAGATTTAGCAGGAAAGTATATCAAATACTTTGAACAATATACAGACACAGAAGAAGGAAAAGCATTAGTAAATGCAGGTCCGAAATTATAATAACAAAATAAACCTTCTCAAATTTGGGAAGGTTTGTTTTATTTAAAACTTAAATATTTATTGGATATGAAAAAGAGAAGTATATTTTCAGTGATGGGAATGCTTTTTGGAATAGGCTTTTCTGTTGTAGATGGTGTTGTTTCTTATACAGATACAGCTTCATTAGAAGAACCACTCAGCGGAATGATAGCCAATATTCTATCATCTGAAATATTAATTAAACACTTCTTAATTTATTCACTTATGGGACTTGTGGCTGGTTTTGTTTTTGGTCTTCTTATGGAAAAAATATTTAAGTAAAAAATTCCTAACTTTTCGTTTTACTGTCCATCACTATCGTTACAGGGCCGTCATTGAGGAGGGAGACTTTCATGTCTGCACCGAAAATTCCGCTCTCGGTTTTTAAGCCTGATTTCTTGATGAGGTCTTTGAAATACTCAAACAGAGGAACAGCTTTTTCTGGTTTTGCGGCTTTTATAAAAGATGGACGATTTCCTTTTTTGTAATCGGCAAGCAGCGTAAACTGGCTTACACACAGTATTTCTCCACTTATATCTTTTATGGAGAGATTCATTTTCCCTTCCTCATCACTGAAAATCCTTAAATCAACGATTTTCTTTGCGAGCCAGTCTGCATCTTCTTGGTTATCTTCTTCTTCCACGCCTACAAGGAGCAAAAGCCCTTTGGAGATTTCGCCTGTGATTTCGTTATTTACTTTTACGGAAGCTTCTGATACTCTTTGGATTACGATTTTCATAAGTTTAATAATAGATTGAAATGATACCCGTAGCGGCATTATAACTATATTCATAAAATTTAGGAGGCAGTCCAGAGCCTTTTATAGGCGTTCCATCTTGTAAAATCCATTCAGCGCCATCTTTTGGGCAGACGATTTTGATATTGTTTTGAACTTCCAGCGTAGTATTCGCATCAGGGCATAGGTGTGGCGCATTTCGGTCATACACCTTGAAGCCAGTTCCTGTTTTTACTAAAATCAGTCCGCGCGTACCGCTCTGCTGTTCATTGATATAAATCCAGCCTTTCGTATTCAAATCAATGGCATAAGCAGGAAGGTTAAGATTCAGCTGAACATTGATAATCTGACTGGGAAAGCAGCTCACGGTCTCGGCTCTACTTTCACAAGAAATAACAAGGGATAACAAACTGAAAACTAATAAAATGAAAAAGGCTTTTAATACGCTAAATATTTTCATAATAAGAAAAAATTTTTTATCTTTGTCAAAGTAAAGTTAGTTAAAATTTAAAAGTATCCGGCAAAGGTCGGATATTTTATTATTTATTTAACACAAATAAAAGAAAAAAATCATGAATTATGTTACAAAAGAGGGCTTAGCAAAAATGAAGGCCGAGCTAGAGCAGTTGGAATCAATAGAGAGACCAAAAATCACTCAACAGATTGCAGAAGCAAGAGACAAAGGAGACCTTTCTGAAAATGCTGAGTATGACGCAGCAAAGGAAGCACAAGGACTTTTGGAGCTGAAAATATCCAAATTACAGGATATAATAGCAAATTCTAAAATCATAGAAGAAAACCAGATAGACACTTCTAAAGTATCTATCCTTACCACTGTAAGACTAAAAAATAATACGACTAAAGCCGAACAAAAATTCACATTAGTTCCTGATAATGAGAGTGATCTGAAGGCTAATAAAATATCTGTAAATACTCCTATTGCTAAAGGGCTTTTAGGGAAGGCTGTGGGTGAAGTAGCAGAAATAGTGCTTCCTAACGGGAATAAACTTTCGTTTGAAGTTTTAGAAATTACAATTTAGTCTTTTAGCTAAATTAAATAAAAAGTAAAACCTTAATAATCAATAAAATGGCTTCAATTTTCACCAAAATAATCAATGGCGAAATTCCGTGCTACAAGATAGCAGAGGATGAACATCATTTGGCGTTTTTAGATATTATGCCGATAGCCAAAGGGCATACATTGGTAATTCCTAAAAAAGAAGTGGATTTTATTTTTGATATGGAAGAAGAGGAGCATAAAAGGCTCTGGGCATTTGCACAAGAAGTAGCCAAAAAAGTAAAAGCTGCGATTCCGTGTGTGAAAGTGGGCGTAGCCGTAGTAGGGCTGGAAGTTCCGCACACACATATTCACCTCGTTCCTATCAACGAAATCAAAGATTTGAATTTTACTAATGAAAAACTGAAATTCACAGAAGAGGAATTCAGAGAAATTCAAAAAGTAATAACAGGGCAATAATCACTAAAATTACAAACTTCAATAAATTCTTATTGGAGTTTATTTATTCATAAAAACAAAAAAGAATTAGATGAATCCTAACCAATGTTCCTTTTGTGGAAGAAATAAGAATGAGGTATCTGTTTTGGTCTCTGGTCAGAATGGGTTTATTTGCAACTACTGTATAGAGCAGGCTCACACCATAGTGAAAGAGACTGATGAGCAAGAAAATAAAAATCATTCATCTGTAAAAACTTCGGCTCAGCTAAAGAAACCGAGAGAAATCAAGGAATTTTTGGATGAATATGTAATAGGGCAGGACCAAGCGAAAAAACAGCTTTCAATAGCGGTTTATAATCATTACAAAAGACTGGCTCACAATGCAGATGAAAATAAATCTGTAGAGATAGAAAAATCTAACATCATCATGGTGGGAGAGACAGGAACAGGAAAAACGCTCTTGGCTAAAACTATCGCTAGACAGCTGGAAGTTCCGTTCTGTATCGTGGATGCTACGGTTCTTACAGAGGCGGGCTATGTAGGGGAGGATGTGGAAAGTATTCTGTCCAGACTGCTGATGGTGTCTGACTATGATGTGGAAAAAGCCGAAAGAGGCATCGTTTTTATAGATGAAATAGATAAAATCGCTAGAAAATCGGACAACCCGAGTTTGACTCGTGATGTGTCTGGGGAAGGCGTTCAGCAGGGACTTTTGAAGCTATTGGAGGGAAGCATCGTAAATGTGCCGCCACAAGGAGGAAGAAAGCACCCAGACCAAAAATACATTCAGGTAAATACTCAGAACATCCTATTCATCGCAGGAGGGGCGTTTGATGGTATCAAAGAAATCATTGAACGAAGAATGAACAAGCAGGCGATAGGTTTCAGCTCGGAGAAGACAAATAAAGTGGATGATGATTCCTATATTTTAGACAAATTGGATGCTACGGATTTGAGGAATTTTGGTCTTATCCCAGAACTTTTGGGGCGTTTTCCTATCGTGACACATTTGGATAAACTAGATGAAGCAACCATGCTGAGAATCCTAAGCGAGCCTAAAAACTCTATTATCAACCAGTTTATAGAACTATTCAGACTAGATGGCGTGGAGCTGAGTTTCACCGAAGGCGCTTTACAAAAAATAGTAAAAGAAACGATGGAAAAAGGTTTGGGAGCGAGAGGACTGAGAGGAACGACTGAAAAAGTTTTGGAAAAATACATGTATGACATAGACCAGCTCGGAGGTTCATTGGTCATAGATGAAAGCAAAATAGAATTTTAATATTCAATATTTAAAAACAAAAAGCAGGATACAAATCCTGCTTTTTTATTATTAAATCTTACTAAGT
>CAUSFO010000051.1:0-12211 GCA_963530895.1 uncultured Flavobacteriaceae bacterium
GTTCCATACTTTATTTTTTAGTTAGAGTTAGAAATTAAGCGTATTTGATGATGATGCTGCTCATTACACCAGCTACTTCTTCCGCCTTGTCCGTTACCTCTTCTAGGTAGTTTAGTACCTGCTGTACTTTGATGATGGTAATAGGGTCATTGGTCTCGAATAGCTTAATTAGAGCCGAACTCTGCACATCATCAGCAATGTTTTCTATACTATTGATTTTGATGCATGATTCTTTCACAGCCTCCAAATCTTTAAAATCTTTAAGGTTGATAATAGCATTTTGAATCTCTATACATGCCTTTTGGATAAGGAGAGAAAACTCTTGGTAAGCCTTTGTTTCAGGGCTTTTGAATAGAAAAATATATCTAGTAGAAGCGTAGATATAGTCCGCCACATCATCCAGAGATGTAGCCAAAGACTGAATATCTTCTCTATCAAAAGGAGTGATGAAATTCTTACCCAGCTCCATGTAAATTTGGTGCGTAAGGTCATCATTTTGATGTTCAAAATCGTGAATTTTCTTTAAAAAAGATTCATCATTTGCATCAAAATTCTGAATTCCATTATGAAAATACTCAGACATTTCTACTAGATTAGCCGCCACTTTTTCAAATAAAGTGAAAAAAACTGTGTCTTTCGGTTGAAATGCCTTAAAAATATTACCAATTCCCATGAGTTCTAATGTATAAATTTTTCGGTTACAAATATAAACTTAATTTTACTTTTACAAAATAAAAAAACCTATAAATGCACTAATCTAAAATACATTTATAGGGATTTATTTAGTTCGCTACTTCTGCGCGCATTTCTTTTCCTTTGAATTTCATCGCTGCAATGTTATTGAGGATATCTTTCTCAAAAGATTTTTCCACTTCAAAGAAAGAGAACTTCTCTAAAACTTCTATATCTCCGATATCAGCTCGTTTTTTAGATTTTTTGGTAGCTTGGTTGATGATGTCCAGTACATCAGTTTTCTTTAATTTATCTCTTTTTCCTAAATTAAAGAAAAATCTCACCATGTTTTCATTGTTTTTTCTTGACTTTCTGCCACCTTTGTCTCTGTCTCTGTCTCTTCCTCTTCGGTCTCTTCTGCTTTCTCTGGTTTCAGATTCTGCTTTTAGTTTCTGAGCTGCCAAATCATTATTATTTTGATAATAAAGAGCCAAATCTTTCAGCTGGAATTGAAGTAATTGGTGTACCAGCTCTTCTTTAGAGAAATTAGAAAGGTCTGGGATAAGGCTGTCATCAAAGTCAAAGAAATCCTCGTGCTCTGTGAAAAGCTGCTCGAAAACTCCCGCTACTTGGGCTTTTATGATGTCTTCTCCTTTTGGAATTTGTTTTTCGACAATTTCTATTTTCGTTTGACTTTTGATTTGGCTTAGTTTTCTGGTTTCCTCTGGTTTTATCAGAGCCATAGAGATACCATCTTTCCCAGCGCGTCCTGTTCTTCCGCTTCTGTGTACGAAAACTTCTGGGTCGTCAGGTAGCGAGTAGTGGATTACATGGGTAAGGCTGTTCACATCAAGCCCTCTGGCAGCAACATCCGTAGCAACCAGAATGTCAATGTTTTTCAATCTGAATTTCTTCATTACCGTGTCTCTCTGCGCTTGTGAGAGGTCGCCATGAAGAGCATCAGCAGCGTAGCCGTTCTGCATTAGGAAATCAGCCACATCCTGAGTTTCCATTTTAGTTCGGCAGAAAATGATAGAATATTGATTTGGATTCGCATCTATCAGTCTTTTTAGGGCTTCTTTTTTCTGACGGTAGTTTACTACATAATATTCGTGTTTTATGTTTTTCTTAACCGCGTTGATAGAGCCTACTGAAATACGATGAGGATTGGTAAGATAATTTTTAGAAATTCTCTCCACTTCCTTGTTCATTGTAGCAGAAAATAGTAATGTTTGCTTGGTTTCAGGAGTTTCAGAAAGAATAGTTTCTAAGTCATCCTTGAAGCCCATAGACAGCATTTCGTCCGCTTCATCCAGTACCAGCCAATGGATTTGAGAGAAGTCCAAAGCTTTTCTATTTATTAAATCAATAACTCTCCCAGGCGTTCCCACGATGATTTGAGGTTTTTCTCTCAAATTTCGGATTTGGTCTGTGATGCTGCTTCCACCATATACTGCTGTAGTTTTCACATTCGGCAAATATTTGGTGTAGTTTTTAATGTCTTTGGCGATTTGTAACGCCAATTCCCTCGTTGGGGCCAATACCAAAAGCTGTATTTTACGGCTGGTATCATCTATCATATCCAAAATAGGTAAAGAAAACGCCGCTGTTTTCCCCGTTCCCGTCTGTGCCAGAGCAATAAGGTCTCTGATGTCCGATAAAATGAAAGGAATGGTCTGTTTTTGGATCTCCGTAGGGCTTTCATAGCCCAATTCGCCAACTGCCTTGATGATTTCAGGACTTAAATTGGACTCGCTAAATAAATTCATTAAGTTTTTTAAAATTTCGGCAAAGATACATTTTTTATTTTTAATGATAAAAATCACATAATGAAATGAAAGTGCCAGAAATTTTTGGCATTAAATTTTCATTTTTGAAAACAAATTTGATGAAATGAAAAAATATTTATTATTAGCCTTTTTAGGTTTATGTTCGGTTGTTTATGCACAAGATATTAGGGTAACGAAATTTAGAAACGAAGTAAATATAAGTAGGAGAAATCCCACTGATAGAGGTGTTTTCCGTAATAGAAATATGTATGGAGATGGCAGACAGCCGCAGCTGTGGCTTAGGGTTTTCGCTGAAGGGCGATTTCGCGTAGAAGTAGGAGGGCAGATGATGGAAAATTCCACAGGAAGGTATCGCTTCTTTGATTTAAATAGAGGAATACAGATGCTGTCAATCTATGAAAAAGGAAATATCTTGGTGTATAGGACACAGGTGGAATTGAGGGAAAATACTAGGTTGCTGTTAGATTTTGACGGCTATGACCTTTATCTTTTTGGTGAAGAAAATATTGAAGACAATGGCATCCAAGTTTTTCCAAATATCGGTGGATATAAACCAATGATGAGTAATGAGGAGTTTGGGCAGTTTTATAGAAGTTATGCAGGAAAGCCTTTTGATAAAGATAAAATGGAAACTTTCTATGTTGCACAAAAAGGAATGAATTTTACCACTCAGCAGATAGTCCAAATGGTGAAAGCGCTTTCCTTTGATGATAATCGTTTAGAGCTGGCAAAAACAGCATATGACAACTGCGTAGACCGAGAAAATTATTATAAGGTGGTGGATGCTATGACTTATAGTTCAACCAAAGAAAAACTGAGAGAATATATTCTGAAAAGATAAAAATTAGAGAATATTTCTAAGAATCCAGAAAGAAATAACAATAAATAAGACAATATAGGTGGCATGAAGACCAAAAAGTCTTCTTCGCCATTTTAGGAAAATAGGATTTTGTTTGTCTTTATAGATATTAAATAAAAATCCAGCGATGATATAGGGAATAGACACTACCAGAAGCATATTTTCTCTGAAAGCTTTGCCTATATTTAGGTTTAATAAATGATGGACAGCTCTCTGTGAACCACACCCTGCACAATCATACCCAGTAGCCACCTTGAATGGGCATTTTGGGAAAAATATACTATCTAATGGGTTGTAGGTCTTGTATACTAAAATAAGTATAGAAATAAACAAAAGACCTACAATCCATTTAGTAATAGTTTTAAGATGCCATTCCACTTATAACAGCAAGTAATATAAATAGGAAATATAATACAATAACAGCTAATCCAGCGAATAGACCATACATTGTCCATTTTTTAGCGTCAGCCGCCGCTTTGTTAGCTCCTGCAATGTCTCCCGCTAGGAATAGTCCTTCTACTTTAGAAGCATTGATAATTCCAGCAATTCCAAGTGGTAAACAGCAAAATAAAGTAACTAAAATAGATTCTACCAACCAGTTTTTAGGTGGCGTGTTAAATTCTGTAGGGTTTTGATAATTTGTAGGTTCCATATAATTTATAGTGTATTTATTGCCGGCAAATATAATCTTTTACCACTAAATAAAAAATAAAATTATATTTTATTTATAATGATAAAAAATCCCAAAATCAGAGGGCGTCCAGAGGGCTGCCTTTTGTCCAGCAGTTTTTAGTCCATTATTCGCCCAAGTGTTACAGGTCTGCATGAAATTATAGCTTTCTTTGGCATCGTAGAAAGCGTCATTTTTTCCATAAACAACATCTGTTTTTATTAAGATAAAATTTCCGTTTTCATCTTGTTTGAACTGGTTTTTGATGAATTTAACCAAATCACTGTACTGCTTTTCGGTCAGCATTATTTTCTTGCAGTCATCATTTTCCTGCATTTTTTCGTAGAAAGTGCAGTGCATGGCAGATTCGCTCATCCAGAAAGCGGCTTTTATTGCCGTAGAAATCTTTAAATCAGCCCAAGTGGGCGTGTCCAGATAAAATCCCTTGTCTCCCCAGCCGATGCCTACATAGGTGAAATCAGTTCTTTTGGAAAGTGTATTTTCAAAAGGAATCTGCTGGCTCCAGTCCACGACTTCCGTTTTGATGGGAACCACTAAATCCGTATGCATCCCATTGGTATAGATATACATAGGAATGGTTTTTGGGTCGGAGGTTTCCTCGGCAGGAACTTTTATTAAAGGAAGCAAAAGCCCTAAAACAATATACAAAACCACTATCCCCAGCAGAACGCCGATGGTTTTTAAAATGAAAATAAACGCCTTTTTCATCAAAAGTTTTTTAGAAAATTATTCCAAATTTCCCATGATTTCTTCCCATTCTTTCATAATTTCTGCCAGCTCTTCTTTCAGTTGGTTGTATTTTTTCAGTTCTTCATCGGTAGGATTAGTTTTACTGAAAATTTCTTCTAAACCAGCGATTTCTGCTTCATAATCGGCAATTTTCTCTTCTGCTTTTTTGAGTTTATTTTGCAGGTTTTTCTGTTCTTTGCTGATGAAAGTATTTTTTGCAGGTTCAGCTTTTACAGGCTCGGCTTTTTCCTTTATTTCAGGTTTTTCGCTTAGTTTCGCTTTTTCTATGGAAACTTCGCGGATGCTTTCTTTTTGGCGGTAATCTAGATATTCATCAATATTACCCAAAAATTCTTTCATCTGCCCATCTCGGAATTCAAAAATTTTGTCGCAGAGTCCTTGCAGGAATTCTCGGTCGTGAGAAATCACGATGAGTGTTCCCTCAAAGTTCTGAAGCGCCAATTTGATAATTTCCTTGGACTGGATATCCAAGTGGTTGGTCGGCTCGTCCATGATGAGCGTATTAAAAGGGCGAAGAAGCAGTTTGCACAGCGCGAGTCTGTTTCTTTCTCCTCCAGAAAGCACTTTGGTTTTTTTGCTTACGGCATCCCCCTGGAAAAGGAAGCTTCCTAGAAGGTCTCTTACGCGCGGGCGGGTCTCTTCTGTAGCGGCATCTTCGGCTTCTTGGAGAACGGTTTTATTAGGGTCAAGGACTTCTTCTTGGTTTTGGGCAAAATATCCAATATTCACATTGTGCCCAAGAGTCCAGCTTCCTGTATAATCTTTGGTTACGCCTGCAAGTATCTTTGCAAGGGTGGTTTTTCCTTGTCCGTTTTGTCCCAAAAGGGCGATTTTTTCTCCTCTTTGAACGAAGAAATTCACATGGTCAAAAACCTGCTTGTCACCGTAGGCTTTTCCTAAATTTTCAGCTTCGAAGATGACTTTCCCAGGCGTGATGCTCGGCTGAAAACGAATATTGAATTTAGAAACATCCTCATTGTCTATTTCTATTCGCTCTATTTTTTCTAATTTTTTAATCAAAGACTGAGCAAAACTTGCTTTTGTAGCCGAAGCACGGAAGCGATTGATATTGTCCTCCATTTGTTTGATTTCGGCATCTTGGTTTTTCTTCGCCTGCTCCAGTTTTTCTCTTCGTTCTTTGTTTAGTTCAAGGTATTTGGTGTAGTTGGCTTTATAATCGTCAATTTTCTTATTATTGATGTCAAAAGTTCGGTTGCAGACAGCGGTCATGAACTGCTTGTCGTGGCTCACGAGGACGATAGCGCCAGGGTAGTCTTTCAAAAAGTTTTCCAGCCAGATGATAGACTCCATATCGAGGTGGTTGGTCGGCTCATCCAGCAGCATCAAGTCATTTTTTTGGAGGAGAAGTTTGGCTAATTCTATTCTCATTCGCCAGCCGCCAGAGAATTCATCAGTGATTTTATTAAAATCCTCCGCCTTGAAGCCCAGCCCAAGCAGCACTTTTTCTACATCTCCTTCTAGGTTGTAGGCATCGTGGTGGTGCAGAAGGTCGTTTAGTTCTGTCATTCTCTCGATGAGGTCATGGTAGGCTTGGCTTTCGTAATCCGTGCGGGTAGCGAGCTGATGATTAACCTCGTCCAACTCTGCTTTCATGGCGTTTATCTTCTCAAAAGCCTGCATGGTCTCATCCCAAACGGTTCTTCCCTTTACAAAATCTAAATCTTGTTTAAGGAAGCCAATGGTGATGTTTCCCTCGGGAATCACATTTCCTTCATAGAAACTGATTTCGCCCGAAAGCATCTTTAAGAGCGTAGATTTCCCAGCGCCGTTTTTTCCAACTAAACCTATTTTGTCTTCTCTTTTAATCGTAAAATTCACATTTTGAAACAAATAGTTCCCTGAATGATGTAATCCTAATCCCTGAACTGAAAGCATATTTTATGTAAAAAGTTTTTAAAAATAATCGGCAAAAATAGTGAATTTATCTTATTCCTCTTTCTTATATCCTTCATAATAGTAGGATTGCTCAATACCTTTGAAAATAATTTCTCTGTTTTCGGTCTCTGAGGTGAGGTTTTCTTTCAAAAGGAAACGGATTTCCAAATCATTGATGGGGCTTCTTTCCATTGCTTGTAAATAAAGAGTTTTGTCTACAAATTGCCAGTTTATCACTTTATTAAGGCGTTTTTTCAAAATTAAATCCAGCCAAATGCGCATGGTTCTTCCATTTCCTTCCATGAATGGGTGTGCGATGTTCATTTCCACATATTTAGCGATGATTTCCTCAAAGGTGTTTTCTGGCATCTGCTCTATTTTTGGGAGGATTTCATTGAGATAGAGAGCATTAGCAAAACGGAAGCCTCCTTTGGAAATATTTTTGTCTCTAATTTTCCCTGCAAAATCATACAACCCATCAAAAATATATTTGTGGATTTGTTGTAATCCTTTGGTGGTGCCTATTTCCATTCGTTCTATATCTCCACTTTCAAAGAGCTGAAAGGCTTTTTGCAGACTTTTTTCGTCTATTTGTTTCATTTTTTGATTTTAAACTTTACAAAAATAACAAATTCAAATCATAAAATAAATTCAGATAAAAAGTCGGTTTTTTAGCCTAAAAAACACTAAATTAGCCTAAAAAATCAAATAAATTGAAAGTATGAAAGCCAGATTTTTAAAAATAGGATTTGTTCTATTGTTTTTATTTTCAGTGTTTTATGAGGTGAAAGCAAGTGACTGCTACCGCTACCATACAAGGAGAGAAATTAGTGTAAAAGTGGAAAATGGCAGGGTGTTTTTGGTGAATATTATAAAAGACCCTAATGGAATAAGTGTTGTTTCTTATGGGAAAAAACTATTGGAAGGAGTTTTGCCGAAAGATGCACGATTTGTCAGTATTAATGGTGATTATACGATAGTTGCAGATGCTTATTTTTACTATGTTTTTCCTGATAGTGAGGTTATTTTTGAAAAGTATAAAAGCACGAAAATCATTGAAAATAAGGAAGTTACCAAAGTGATGGATGGTAATTTGTTCTTAATCAGTGGTGTGTGGCATTATTTGGATTTTAATATTTATAGTAATGAGTTTAAGTTTGTTCCCATTCCTGAATTTCCTGTAAATCCTGTTATTTTGGCTTCTGGATACAGATCGAATGATGGGTATTTCTACATTATGAAAGATGATAAAATGGTGTATTCTTATCGTGTAGATCAGAAAAAAATGCAGGATTACCCAGATTTAAACCCTAAAACTACCCAAATTTTTAAAGAGGATGAAACTAAGTTTTTCCTTTACGATGAAGATACTTTCTATTTGGTGGATTTTCCAGTTTTTACGGATGTTACGGCACAATTTAGAAAGCAGGATTTTGATGGCAATTTTAATAACTTGAAAGTCAGACAGATATGGCTAGGGCATTGTCTTGATTTTGGTAACGAGGGAGGGATTTGGTTTTACTCCTTGGCTTCGCTTAAGGGTATAGGTGATGTTCATTTTGTGGCTAGTAAAGCAGAGTTTAAGCCGGAAAGTAAATTGTTTTTTTATAAAGACAGAGCTTATTTAAACTTACGAAATGAATTGGATGTTTCAGAAGTTAAACATAAAGAAAAGCTGAAACAGGTTTTTGAGGATGTTTATAGTGATGGAGAGAATAACTATGAGCTTAGATTAGGAATGAATAGTGATGCGAAATTAGTATTAAATCCAAGCCTTCAGAATGTTGATTTTGAGAAATTTGTGTTTTACAAAAATCAAGGGCTTTATTCGTATAAAGGGCAGCCAGTGTTTTGGGCGGATGGTAAAAATCTGTTTTATTGGGAGCGCGAGAGCAAAACGAAGAAAAATATATCTTCTTATAAATCAAAGATTAAGGATTTGAAACTGGCTTTTGCTTTTGATGATAAAATATTGATAGAGAAAAAGATAATAAAAAACATTGGAGATTTTGCGACGATGGAGTTTGTGGGTTCTTCTGTAGAGGTGGTTTCTCCTTGTGATGGCAATGGAAAATCTTCTGTAAAGGTGAATTATGTATATTATTTTAGGGATAAAAATGCTCTTTATCTATACAAAAGCGGTCAGGAAGCATTGAAAAAATTGAATGTTGCCAATCCGAAAGAATACACAGAGGAAAATTTCGTGGAGAAGATTTTTGGGAAGAATTCTTTAACATAATTTTTTAGTTCTTATTAAAATAAAAAGAATTATCAAAAAATAATTTAGAAACTTGTAAATACAATTAAACCGCACAAAAGCCTAAACATATAGGGCTTTTGATGATGTTCAAAATATGTAAATCATTATGTAAAAGGCAAATAGGTTTTGTATAATGAAAAAAATGATTATATTTGCCTTGAATAAAAAACATTTTTTATGAAAAAAGTAATATTATCTATTGTTGGTATGCTGACTATTTCAGCATGTTATAGAGATGGAGGACCAGAATATAATGCTGAGTATTTCAAATCAGAAGTTGTAGGAACATGGAAACCATCAGGATATGTAATCTATGATGGAAGAGATAAAAATACAATATTATATTATGGTGATTTAGTAGGTTGTCAGACTAAAAATGGGTATCATTTTGCAAATGATGATACTTATAATGAGCATCAATATGAAATAGATAGAGATGGAAATTGTTCTGATAAAGGAGAGTTTTTAGGAACATACCAGTATGATGCTGCTGCGAAAAAAATATCAATGACTCGAAATGATGGAACTAAATCAGAACTGAATCTTATCAGTGTGACTTATGGTGAAATTAGAGTTAGGTCTACTCAAAATATTGATTATGATGGTGATGGTAAGCCAGAACTCTATGTAATCGTATATAAAAGAGGAATATAATATAAAAAATCCAACTCTCAGAGTTGGATTTTTTCTTTGAAGTAAATCAGATGATAAAACTAAAAGGACTACTTGTAGATGAGGAAACTCGCTGTGAACATTATCATAGCGAATTGGACATAGTTGCTATAAAATTCAAATGTTGTGAGACTTTTTATCCATGTTATCTGTGTCACAATGTTTGCGAAGACCATGAACCAAAACGCTGGTCTTCTGAAGAGCTGGATGAGAAGGCTATTTTGTGTGGCTGTTGTAGGAATGTACTGATTATCAGAGAATATCTGAATACAGATTCTTGCCCGAACTGCAATAGACAATTTAATCCTAGATGTTCTAATCATTATCATCTTTATTTCGATTTGGAAAATTAGAAGAAATCTTCATCAAAGATTTCCTAAATCCTACATTCATTTCCCATTATCTGAAAAATATTTATTACTTTTGCCACGATGGGACAAATACTGGCAGTAGATTTTGGTAAAAAGCGTTGTGGTCTGGCTGCAACAGATGATTTACGCATAATAGCCAGTGGTTTGGATACTGTGGAAACTACTGCTTTGATGGAGTTTTTGAGAAATTATTTCGCTGAAAATTCTGTAGATGAGGTGGTTATAGGGCTTCCTACGGATTTGAAAGGAAATATGTCCGAAGTGGAGCAGGATATTCAGCAGTTTATAGAAGAATTTAAGAGTGAATTTCCAGAGGTGTCGGTGGTGCGGTTTGATGAGAGATTTACCTCTAAAATAGCTTCGTATTTCATCAGCCAAAGCGGCAAAAATAAGAAGCAGAGACAAGAAAAAGGATTGATAGATAAGGTAAGCGCTACACTTATTTTACAACAATATTTAGAACAAAAACTATGATTTTACCTATTAGAGCTTATGGAGACCCTGTTCTTCGTAAGAAATGTAAAGATATTACGCCAGACTATCCAGAGCTGAAAACATTGATAGACAACATGTTTGAGACGATGTATGATGCTCATGGAATAGGTCTTGCAGCGCCGCAGATAGGCTTGGATATCAGGCTTTTTGTGATAGATATCCGTCCATTAGCAGAGGATGAAGATTATTTGGATATTGCGGATAAATTGAAGGATTTTAAGAAAGTTTTTATCAACGCTAGGATATTAGAGGAAAGCGGAAAGGAATGGAAATTCAATGAAGGATGCCTCAGCATACCTGATGTCCGCGAGGATGTTTCGCGAAAAGAAACGATTTTGATAGAATATTTGGATGAAAATTTCGTTAAACATACAGAAACTTTTTCCGATATGAGAGCGAGAGTTATCCAGCACGAATATGACCATATAGAGGGAATTTTGTTTACGGACAAACTTAGCGTTTTAAAGAAAAAAATAATCAAAGGAAAGCTTAATAAAATCAGTGAAGGAAATGTAAATGTAGGCTATAAAATGCGATTTCCGAAGTAATTAAAGAATAGAAAATATAATAATAATTTAGAATATGCAATTAGAAAAAATTATTTCAATTTCTGGAAAACCAGGGTTGTTTAAGTTGATTTCTCAGTTGAGAAATGGGTTTATTATAGAGGATGTGACTACACAGAAAAAAATAAGTATTTCTAACACCAGCCAAGTGAGTCTTTTGGATAACATATCTATGTATACCTTTGATAATGAGGTTCCTCTTTTTGATGTGTTTGAAAATATAGCAAAAAAAGAAGACTACAAAGCTACTATTTCTCACAAAGCTTCTCCAGAGGAGTTGAGAAGTTTCATGGCGGAAGTGCTTCCGAACTATGATGTTGAGAGAGTTTATGATTCAGATATTAAAAAACTGGCTCAGTGGTATAACATCCTTCAAAAAGCAGGATACATCACTCCAAACAGCTTTGTAAAAGCAGAGCAACCAGCAGAATAATCATCAGCAGATGTTTGATTAGTATAAACAAGCCTTTATTCTATTTTTTCGGAATAAAGGTTTTTTTGTCTATAATTTTAAGTTAAATTTGAGGAAAAATTCACAGAAATGCATACAAAAACAGAAAAACAGGAAGCTTTTGGGAGATTGCTAGATATCATGGATGAACTGAGGGAAAAATGCCCTTGGGACAGAAAGCAGACCATGCAGAGCTTGCGACATTTTACTCTGGAAGAAAGCTATGAGCTGTCTGATGCCCTGCTGGAAGAGGATATGGATGAAATTAAAAAAGAGCTGGGAGATGTCCTGCTGCATTTGGTTTTTTATGCGAAAATAGGCTCAGAGAAGGGAAAATTTGATATCGTGGATGTTATCAATTCTCTTTGTGAAAAGCTGATTTACCGCCATCCGCATATTTATGGAGATGCTAAAGCAGATGATGCAGAAACGGTGAAACAAAATTGGGAAAAATTAAAACTAAAAGAAGGGAATAAATCTGTGCTTTCGGGTGTTCCGAAAGGGCTTCCGTCTATGATAAAGGCGTATAGAATACAAGACAAAGTGAGAGGCGTGGGATTTGATTTTCCTAACGAAATGGAGGCGTGGAAAAAAGTAGAGGAGGAGTTGTCAGAATTTCATGCTGAAACCAAGAAGGAAAAAAAAGAAATGGAGCTGGGCGATGTTTTCTTTTCATTGATAAATTATTCCAGAATTATAGGTCTAAATCCTGATAGTGCTTTGGAAAAAACCAACCTG
>CAUSFO010000052.1:0-12204 GCA_963530895.1 uncultured Flavobacteriaceae bacterium
GGAATCTTATTTTAAAGTTTTTTAGGTTTTTCTAAAAATATTTTATAATTGAGTATTTTCAGATTTCGAATAATGAGGGTTAATTTTTTATCATGTCTTATCTAAATTAGATTTCTATACAAAGGATGTTGCTTGTTTAAAAAAGATTGTTTTTTCTATATATACATTGTTGAAAAATCAATCACTTTGTTCTAGATAATTATTTATACTATACCTCAGTAGTTGATATTTAGAATCTAAAAGCTGGAGGATGTAAGATTTGGTTGTGAATAAGTTATAATTGGTTAGTAGTTTTACTAATTCTTTCTTTTTTCTGTCTAAATTAGGTTTTCTTTTGTGTATTTCCCAATAAGAAGGTTCTAATAAACAGCCTATTTTATGCACAATATTTGTAGGTATTTCTTTTCTTTCAAAACGATTGTCTACTAGTTGAAAGTCCTGAAATTTTTCCCAAAAATAAGCGTATAGATTATCTATACTACAAGTTTTAAAAAGGTCTCCAAAAAATATTATTCCTATATCCTTTAAATGATTAGATTTTAATACGATTTCTATTCTCATGATATTGATTGAGAGTTGTTTTTGATCTTTTTTACTGTAAATTTTGAATCCAAATTTTGAATGCTCAAACTTTTTGAAATAACAGCCTTTCTCGGCATAATTATTTTGTGGAGCTTTGTGTTGGTAGAGTAGGAAATTTTGTGTAATATATTCTTTTGGAGGTTTTTTTGTAATAATATTAAAACCAAATTCTAGCTCTGTAATATGGGCTGAATTAAGATCTAAACCATCAAAAAAATATTTGTATTCTTCTAATGCAATTAATACTTCTTGATAATAGAAATCATTGTAATTATTGTCCTCTAAATAATCATAGTTTTCGGAATCAGGAATTTGGTTTAATTTACATTTGTTATAAAATTTATGCAAGGATCCTTGAATATAAGCTGTTTTATCACAAATTTTTAATTCTAATCCATTATAAAAAGCCTTAATAGGATAGAGTAGTATTCCTTCATCACTGATCGTCATTCTTTTGATATTGAATTTATCTTTATTTTCATTAAACCATTTTTCTATTACACTTTTGTTTGTAAAAACTAGTTTGATGTTATCAATCATTGGTTTTCTGATTTGTAGTTATACTTTTTTGAGATAAAAAGGCAATCACATCACTTTTCTTGTAGATGGGATTTTTTCCTGACTTTCCAAAAGGAAGTAGAAGTCCTTTTCTTTTCCATGTCCATAATGTAGTTCTTCCTTTTTTGATTAGTCTGCAAACTTCATTGATAGTAAGAAATTCATCATCAGTTTTTTTAGTAAAATATTCTTTTAGCTTTTCTATTTCAGAAAATAAAGCTTCGAATTTTTGTTCTGTTTTATCCTCTTTTGGTAATGTTTGTAAAATATTTGTTAATACTTGTAGTAGATCTTTATTCATAAAAAAAAGTTTTATAGGACAAAAGTATAATGACAAAATATCCCCTTTCAATACCTGAGTATTAAAAGGGGATAAAAAGGGGATATAATAGGGATGTTATTCTATTATTATCGGGTTTCTAGGAGGTTTTTCATTTCGCATCAATACTCTTTGTATGGTATCTTCTTTGAAATCTTTGTATTCTACATCGCTATAAAGAAATTTAAAATTAAGAATAATCCATTCAGATAGTTTCTTTTTTGAAGTAAAAAAAGTTTTTTGTCTATCAAATAAATCCTTAAATAAAAAAACAATCTGTTTGGCTTGTAATTCAATTTTTATTTTGTTATTGATTTCTTCACCATAAATGAGTTTTTTTAAAGCAGACTTATCATCATTAAGGTATATGTAACTAGATAATTTTTGTATAATTTTTTCTGGTTCTTCAAACATAAGGGGACGAGATTGATGTCTTTCTACTGATTCATGGTCAGAGAACAAAGAAAAATGTGTAAGTATATAATCAGGAAAAGATAAAGTTTGTCCTGTCCAATCAGGCAAAGGAATGTTTTCATCTGTTTTTTGAAGCCATGCAGGATAAAAATTTATCATAGATAGATCTTTCATATAAATTATTTATTAATGTTAATATTAAAACTCATCTCTATAACATTTAATAACACTTAGAGAGAGAATATACTAAAATTCTATTTAGATAAATTCAATACATGCCATCAAAAAATGTTAAAAAACGCTATTCTTGCAAAGTACAAATGACACAAAAATACTAACAATAAAAAGTTTGGTGTATTTTGTGTATAAATTGATTCTTCAAATCTTCCTCTAAAATATTTAGGAAGTAACCATTAAGTGTAACTTTACTCAGCAAAAATAAATTAATTATTTTATTGTTCCAATTTTTTATATCATTTTTTTGATTATAATTATGTTAAAATATATTTATTTTTTTACCTTTGCTAATATGATAGAGTATAAACAGAGTTTTAAGCAAAATAGTTATAGATATTAAAGTTTTGTCTCTATTTTGTCTCTATTAGATATATAAAATAATGTATCTTATTGAAAATCATACAGGAGGGATAGTACTGGAGAAACCACATAAGACTTCTGAAATTTCAGAAGTCTTTCTTTTTTTTTTTTTTTTAAAAAAAAGAAAAGAATAATCCAGCTTTTTAAGGCTGGATTTATTTTATTTCGAAAATTTTGCTTTCCTCTGTGATGTTTTTTACTACATTTTCGGTGCGTTCCTTGTGAGTGTCTGTGATGAAAATTTGCCCAAAATGTTCTTTGTTTACAAGTTTTACGAGTTGATGAACCCTAGAGTCATCTAATTTATCAAAAATATCATCAAGAAGCAAAATAGGAGTTTTCCTAGTGAATTTTTTCAGTAAATTCATCTGAGATAGTTTTAGGGCTATTAAAAAGGATTTTTGCTGCCCTTGTGATCCTATTTTCTTTATTAGTTGTCCGTTCATTTCGAAAAGCAGATCATCTTTATGAATGCCTTTGGAAGTGTAAGTCAGAACTCTGTCTTTTTCCAAATTTTCTGCAAGTAAAATTCTAAAATCTTGCTCTAAATCAGACTGGTATGAAATAAGAACTTCTTCTTTTTGGTTAGAAATTATAGCATAATATTCCTGTAAAATAGGAATAATTTCATGGATGAATTTTTTTCTTTTTTCAAAAATAATTTGTCCAAATTTCAGCAAAGGTTCATCATAGATTACCAAGCTGTCTGCATCGAAAGTTCGTGATTTTTGGAAATTTTTGAGAAGAGCATTTCTCTGCTGAAGTGTTTTTTGATAATGAATAAGGCTGAAAAGATATTCGCGGTCAGTCTGAGAAATCATAGCATCCATAAATTTTCTTCTGCTTTCAGAGCTGTCCGAAATGAGATTTTGGTCATATGGCGAAATCATTACAGAAGGCAAATATCCTATGTGGTCGGCTATTTTGGAGTAGTTTTTATCATTTTTTTTGATGGTTTTTCTGCTCTCTTTGTTTTGGATTATTTTCAGAATATCTTCTTTATTTTCATTGAAAATAAGCGCTTCTATCGAGAAAAAATCTTCATTTTCGGTAATGTTATTTAAGTCAGAATTTCCTAAAAAACTTTTCCCAACAGAGAGATAATGCAGAGCATCCAGAATGTTGGTTTTTCCAACGCCGTTATCTCCCACCAGACAGTTGATTTGAGGAGAAAATTCTATGAATCGAGATGAATGATTTTTGAAATTCTGAAGAGTTAAATTCTTAATAAACATAAAACCAAATTAGCCTCCAAAGGTAAGAAATAAACATAAAAGGAAATGAGATTTCTTATATTTTTCTTGATATTTTAGCGTAAAAATACTACATTTGCGTATGTTTAGTTGGTAGTTATTGGTTCACAGCAGTTTATTGGTTTTTTTCTAAAAAGTTTGTCATAATAGAAAACTGTTTACCAATAACTTACAACAAACAATTTTTAGAATACAACTAATCAAAGAATAAAAATTGTAGTGAATAAATTGTTTTTACTCTAATTTTAATTAAGAAATTTCATCAAAAACTAAAAAAATAATATCACATTATTTCAATAAATTACTTACCTTGCCATAATTTTGTGGCAAGGTTTTTTTTGAAAAAATAAATTTTTGGCAAGAATTTTGTCATTTTTCAACATTTAAATGTAATACTATGAAAGTAAAAACAGTAATAATCACTTCGGTGGCAGCGGCAGCAGTGGGAGTGGTGGCAGTGCAGTCTTGTACAGCGATAGCTACATCAGCCATAGGAGTAGCAGTTATCAAAAGAGTTTTAGTAGGTGGAGTTTCCAAAGGGATGAAGGTCTTTAAGGATAAAAATGCATTTCTTCAGAGTCCATTGATTGACAGTGCTATGCCTTCTGGTTTGAAAAAAATGAACAGCGTTTTGGGAAAAATTTCTCCTGATTTGGTTAAAAAAGAAAAAGAATATATAGCAGAAACAGCCTCTTTTACGGCTACAATAGCAGAACCTATTTTAGTAGACGCTGTGAATAGCCTTACCAGCGATGATGTATCTCGTATCATGCAGGGAGAAGCAGGAACGGCAACCCAGATTTTGAGGGAAAAGACTTATAATAAGTTAGTCTCTGCATTTACACCAAAAGTAGATGAAAAACTGAATGAATTTGGGATAGTGAGAGCCATCAATAATGTAACGAGTGCGAACTCTATGCTCGGTTCACTCCTTGGTAATGAGGGTGGTAGTACGACCAGCAATTCCCTGAGTCAGTATGCTACGGAACAGATGGTGACAGGGCTTTTCTACATCATTCAGGATTATGAAAAGGAAAACAGCCAGCAGTTTTTAGGAAAATAAAAATTAAAAGCACGATTTGTTCGTGCTTTTCTCGTTTTTAATGAGAAAAAGTGTAATTTTACCCAGAGAAATTATAAACTTTATTTTTAAAATGAAAAAAATATTATTGATAGCTTCTTTGCTGCCTGCTGTGATGGCTTTTTCCCAGCAGTATGGAGGAATGTGGATGCCTACGGAACTAAACGAGGCTGAAATGAAAAAATTAGGAATGAAAATCTCCGCAAAAGATATTTTTAATCCGAATAAACCAAGTATCAAAGATGCTGTGGCTCAGTTCAATGGAGGGTGTACCAGCGAGGTAATATCGCCGAAGGGGCTGCTTCTGACCAATCACCACTGTGGATACAATAATATCCAAAGTCATTCATCAGTAGGAAATGACCTTTTGACTAATGGTTTTTGGGCTAAAAACATGAGCGAAGAGCTTCCTAATCCAGGTGCTACGGCGGATTTTATTGTTGATATTAAGGAAGTTACAGACCAAGTTCTAAACGGAACCAAAGGGCTTACAGATAGAGAAGCAGAGGCAGTTATCGCTAGAAATATAGCAGAAGTAACTAAACAGTTCAAAATAGAACCTTACCAAAGAGTAACTGTAAAATCTATGTTTGCAGGGAATAAATACTATGCCTACATCATAGAAACATATAAAGATGTACGATTGGTAGGTGCTCCGCCGCAGTCCATCGGTAAGTTTGGTTCTGATACGGACAACTGGGTTTGGCCTCGTCATACGGGAGATTTTGCTTTGTTTAGAATTTATGCAGACAAGAATAACAAGCCTGCCGAATACAGCAAGGATAATGTGCCTTACACACCGAAACATTTCCTGCCGATTTCCATCAAAGATATCAAGGAAAATGATTTTACTTTTGTGTTTGGTTTCCCTGGTAGAACCAATGAATATCTGCCGTCTATAGCGGTGGAAAAAATCATCAACGATACCAATCCAGCTAAAATAGCGGTGAGAGATGTAGCCCTGAAAACACTAGATGAAAAAATGCGTGTAGATGATGCTACAAGGATAAAATACGCGTCTAAATACGCTTCCGTGGCCAATTATTGGAAAAAATGGATAGGCGAAACTACAGGACTGAAAAAGTCTAACGCTGTTCAGAAGAAGAAAGACTATGAAGCCTTTTTAGCGAAGAAAAATCCTGAAATTGCTAAAATGATTTCAGAATTTGAACATTTGTATAATGCTCAGGCTCCATTTGCTCTTAGTGATGCTTATTTTACGGAGCTCCTTAGAAATGCAGAAACTTTTAATCTTGCAAATAGATTTTTGGCATTTATGGAACATTATGAGCAGGGAAAAACTACACCAGTAGGCATCAAGAAGTTTTCATCTGCACTGGCAGGATTTTATAAAAACTATGATGGCGAGATAGATGCAAAGGTGACAGCTAAACTTTTGGCTCTTTATGCAGAGAAAGTTCCAGCGGCGTACCTGCCTTCTGGTTTTGATAAATACAAAAATGTGAATCAAAATTTAGAATTGGTAGAAAATTGGTCTAAAAACTCTGTTCTGACAGGTAGAAAAAACCTTAATGGACTGAATGTTTCTTCCGATACAGAGAGGGTTCTGGACAATCCAGTAGAGCTTATCAAAGCATTGAAAAACGACCCGATAATCAGTTTGTATAAAGAAATCAGAGACACATATCTTCAAAAAGTAGAACCGAAATATACTCAGTATCAGGCTGAAATAGATGCTCTACAGAAGAGATACATGGCAGCTCAGATGAATACAGACAAAGAGAGAAAATTCTTCCCAGATGCAAACTCTACTTTGAGGGTGACATATGGTAAAGTAAAAGGCTCTGAACCAGCTGATGCTGTTAGATATCATTATCAGACTACATTAGATGGCGTGATGGAAAAATATATTCCAAACGACTACGAGTTCGATGTGCCTAAAAAACTGATAGACCTCTACAACAGAAAAGACTATGGAATTTATAAAAACCAAGATGGTAAAGTTCCGTTAGCTTTCACGGCGACAAACCACACTACGGGAGGAAACTCAGGAAGTCCAGCGCTGGATGCTCGTGGGAATTTAATCGGGCTTAATTTTGACCGCCAGTGGGAAGGAACGATGAGCGATATCAACTACGACCCTCGTTTCAGCCGAAATATCATGGTGGATGCCAAATATATCCTTTTCATCATTGATAAATTTGCTGATTCTAAATGGCTTATCGATGAAATGAAAATCGTGAAATAATCTAATCCACATAATAAATAAGGCTTCCCATTTTGGGAAGCCTTAAAAATTAACAAATATGAAACAAAATTTATCCAATAAAAAAGGCAAGCTACCTACATCACACCGCTACAACCGATTACCTTTGCTGCGTTCCCACCCTGGAGGATTTTCAGGAGCTGGTTGTGTAGGACTTGCCGTGGCAAATATAGTGAATTATTTATTAATTCCAAGAATGGAAAATTTAAAAATCATAGAAAATATATAACTATTTGATTTATAGTGATTAAATAATTTAGCCTTGATGTTATTTTCTTTTTGTGTAAATTTGTGGATTGTATTTGATTTTTAGAAATGAATTTATCTATAGTTATCCCTTTATTGAATGAGGAGGAATCCCTGAAAGAGCTTTTTTCTAGGATTGATAAGGTGTGTGTGGCGAACCAGCTTTCTTATGAAATTTGGTTTGTAGATGATGGTAGTACGGATAAATCTTGGGAAATTATAGAGGGATTTTGCAGGGAAAATGACCATATCCATGGAATAAAGTTTTCCAGAAATTATGGGAAATCACAGGCGCTGCATGCGGCATTTGAGAAAGTGTCTGGAGATGTGGTGATTACAATGGATGCGGATTTGCAGGACTTTCCAGAGGAAATTCCAGAGCTGTACGATATGGTAGTCAATGGAAATTATGACATCGTGTCTGGCTGGAAAAAGAAAAGATTTGATAATGTGATGACCAAAAACCTGCCATCCAAGCTCTTCAATGCAGCAGCGAGAAAGGTTTCTGGAGTGCACCTGCACGATTTTAATTGCGGTCTGAAAGCCTATAAAAAACAAGTTGTAAAGTCCATAGATGTTTATGGCGATATGCACCGATATATTCCTGTTTTGGCGGCGAATGCTGGTTTTAAGCGTATTACAGAGAAAGAAGTGAAGCATCAGGCAAGACCTTACGGAAGTTCTAAATTTGGGACAGAGCGCTTTATCCGTGGCTTTTTGGATTTGGTTACACTTTGGTTTATCAGCCGTTTCGGCGGGCGCCCGATGCATTTTTTCGGTGCGGTCGGTACATTGATGTTTATCATCGGTTTCCTTTCGGCATTTTGGCTTGGAGTTTCCAAACTGATAGCTGTCTATGTTCACAAACAATACGGACATCTAATCGCTGATAATCCGTGGTTTTTCATCTCACTGACGATGATGATTTTGGGAACTTTGCTTTTTATAGGAGGATTTCTTGGAGAGATGATTATCAGAACCAATAGAGAACACAAAAATTATAATATAGAAGAACAAATTTAAGATGAACAGCATATCATTTGGGAAAACCACCATAACGAGTTATCCAGAATATTTCGAGATTGCAGATAACAAGAAAACGAATAAATTGCTTTATTTATCGGCTTCTTTTGTGTTTATAGCTATCTATTTGTTTGACTTGTATCAGAATGATTTTGACTTTGGTAAGGTTTCTCATTTTAAGACCATTTCAGCGGTGCTTTGGCTGGTGATTTTTGCTCTTCAATTTTGGCTAATTAACACCGAAAGTAAGATTGAAAAATCTAAAATAAAGGAAGTAGTGGTGAGAAAAAACCGATGGGCTTCGATAGTGATTCATTACGGAGACAAAAAGCGTAAAATAGATGGTTTCAGCCAAGATGAAGCAGAGCAGATTATAAAATTTTTGATGAATAATAGATGAAAAACCTCCTCTACATAGTCGTTGTTTTGGTGCTGGTTTCTTGTGGGAAAATTCAGCCCGAAGGCAATGAAATAAAGACGCAAGAGGTGAAGATAGAGGAGTTTAGCGCTTTGCATTTGGATGGGAATTTCAAAGTGTCCTATATACAAAGCACTGAAAATAAACTGACAGTGGAGACTTATCCTAATATTTTTGAAAATTTAAAAATCAAAGTTAAGGATAAAGAATTGACTATCAGCGAAAAGAGAAAAACCGAAGGAGTGGAAGTGTATAACATCATTTTGTATTCTTCTGGGAAAATTTCTAAAATGAAAATGCAGAACTCGGCGGAATTTAATATTTCCAGCCAAATGATGATGGATGATTTTAGCTTGAAAATGGAAGATAAAACGAAATTTACGGGAGCTATTTTATCCAATAAAGCTGAGATAAATCTCTATGATAATGCTCGGCTGGAGATGTTTGGGAAAACGCTGGAAGCAGAAGTGGTGATGAGGGATTCTGCTGTGATGGTGTCGCCGTATTGGTTTGTAAATAACTTGAAAATCAAGGCTGAAGATAATGTTTTAGCGGAAATTTCGGTGGAGGAAAAATTAGAAGGAAAACTAAAAAACAATGCGAAACTAAGTTACAAGGGCAATCCTGTAAAGAAAGTTTTGGAGGAAGATAAGACATTAATAATAAAAAAATAAGCTATAAAAGTTAAAAGTATGACAACAATAGAAAAAGCAAGGCTTTGGCTTTCAGAGTCTTTTGATGAAGAAACAAGAACTAAAGTTCAGCAGTTGATAGATGAAAATGGAGCAGAACTGGAAGATTCTTTTTATAAAGAGTTAGAATTTGGAACAGGAGGAATGCGCGGAGTGATGGGCGTGGGAACCAACAGGCTCAATAAATATACCCTTGGACAGGCTACCCAAGGACTTGCAAACTACCTCCACCAGCAGTTTAAAGGCGAAACTATCAAAGTAGCTATCGCCTATGATGTGAGAAATAATTCCAAAGAATTTGGGAAAATAGTGGCAGATGTGCTTACGGCTAATGGAATCCATGTTTTGCTTTTCAAGGAACACCGCCCTACGCCAGAGCTTTCTTTCACGGTGAGAAATAAAAAATGTAATGCTGGAATCGTACTTACAGCATCACACAACCCACCTGAATACAATGGTTATAAGGTTTATTGGAATGATGGAGCGCAGATCGTTCCGCCGAATGATGAGGCGATTATCAAAGAGGTGTATTCCGTTAGATTTGAGGATATTAAGTTTAATGGAAATGATGATTTGATAGAATGGATAGGCGAGGAGCAGGATGATGTTTATATAGATGCTTGTATGCAAAACTCTCTTTATCAGAATGTTGGAAGAGATAATCTGAACATCGTTTTCACTTCTATCCATGGGACAACTTACACTACAATCCCAAAAGCCCTTAAAAAGGCTGGGTTTGCAAAGGTGGATTTGGTGAGAGAGCAGATGATTCCAAGTGGAAATTTCCCAACTGTGGAAAGCCCTAATCCAGAAGAACCAGCGGCTCTTACGATGGCTACGGACTTGGCAGAAATTACCAATGCAGATATTGTTATCGGCTGTGACCCAGATGGCGACAGACTTGGTATTGCGGTTAGAAACCTTGAAGGGAAAATCCAGCTGCTTAATGGAAACCAGACCAATACTATCCTGACTTATTACATCCTTGACCAATGGAAAAAAGCAGGAAAAATCACAGGAAGTGAGTTCATCGGTTCTACTATTGTGACTTCGGATATTTTCTTTGATATTGCTAAAAAATACGGAATAGAGTGCAAGGCAGGACTTACAGGCTTTAAATGGATTGGTAAAATGATTCGTGAAGCCGAAGGAAAACAGAAATTCGTCTGTGGAGGAGAGGAGAGTTTTGGTTTTATGACGGGGGATTTTGTGAGAGATAAGGACTCATGTGGTTCTATCCTCCTTGCCTGCGAAATAGCAGCATGGTGCAAGGCTCAGGGCAGCAGTATTTTCCAGTATATGATAGAGATTTATAAGGATTTAAGGCTTTATCAAGAGGCGCTGGTCAATGTGGTGAGAAAAGGAAGAGAAGGAGCAGAGGAAATCAAAAAAATGATGTCAGATTTCCGTAATAATCCAGTGAAAGCATTGGCAGGTTCTAAAGTGGTTCTTGTGAAAGATTTTCAGAAGCAGACTGCATGGGATTTAGTGAAAGATGAAAAAGCAGAAATGACGGATATTCCTAAGTCTAATGTACTGATATACTACACGGAAGACGGTACGAAAGTAGCCATTCGCCCATCAGGAACGGAACCGAAAATTAAGTTCTATTTCTCTGTGAAAAGTAACATTTTATCTGAGAGCGAATATGCTGTTCAGGTGGAAAAATTAAATCATAAAATAGAGCAAATCAAGAAAGATTTGAGTTTATAATTATTACTCCCTGTCATGTATGATGGGGAGTAAAATTTTTGAATAAGGTTTTGTTTTTGGTCAGTTTGTAAAGTTTTTTTACTTTTAACCGCTTAAATTTTTACAATGAAGAAGCTGGGAATTTTATGTTTTTTTATTTTTTGTATCTGGGTATCAGCTCAGAACAATGATGAAGTCTATTTTGGAAGTTATACTTTTGATAAAAAAGTAGCCCAAAAAGTAATGGTATCAGACGCAAAAGTAAGAGAGCAACCTAATTATAAATCTAATAAAATAGACAGTCTGCAGATAGGCGATGCCGTTCATATTACTAACATTACTACTCATATGCATTCTGCGGGGCTTCGTGAAGCGCCTTGGTATGAAATCAGCTATAAGAAAAATAATCAGCTGAAAAAAGGCTATATCTGGGGTGGAAATCTTGCTTTGGAACATCAGAAAAAGAATGGCGTAGAGTTTCTCTTTGGGGCTGTGGGAACGGTCAGTAGAGATGGAGGCGCTTATAAACAGGTGAAAATGGAGGTTCTGGCGCTGGAAAACAATAAAGTGATAGACAAACATAATTTTCTTGTTGATAATCTGCATTTTACAAGTATGGAGATACTAAACAACAAGGGACTTTCAGGAATAAAATCCGTGATAAGGGTAGAAAACTCAGGCGAGGCGTGTGGAATCCCTACCAGTACGCAGTATTTGCTATGGAATGGGAAGAAGTTTTTTCCGCTGGATTTGTTGATGAATGTGGGGGATGCAGGGGTTTTTTATCATAGTGAAGAATATATTTTCCCGAGTGATAAAGGAGGCGTGAAATCTAAAATCATCATGAAAATGGAAGAAGCAGAATTCGATGAAGATGACAATGAAAAAGAAACTCCGATAAATCAAAAAACAGATGAAAAAACATTTATTTGGGATGGAAAAACCTTATCTCAAATATTGAAATTAAAGTAAAAAATGAAAAAAAATAAAATAATAGCCATTGTCCCTGCACGATACGAGGCGAGCCGTTTCCCAGGGAAGCTTATGCAGCTTTTGGGCGAGAACACCGTCATTACCAATACTTACCAAAATGTGGTGGAAA
>CAUSFO010000053.1:0-12123 GCA_963530895.1 uncultured Flavobacteriaceae bacterium
CATTTGGTTTTGAGCCAAATTTATCCGTGTAGAGTTTCTCCATTATTCCGAGGATTTCTGAATTTGGATTTGGTTTCCAGCCAGGGTAGGAGCCGCTAAACTCTACATTTAGCCCACCCAGTTCAAAAACAGCTTTTAGTTGGTTAGCTACATTGAATTTAGACGAATCTACCGATGAACGGGTAAGGTTTAGGATTTTCAGACTGCCATCTTTTAGTTCCACTCTGGCGATGTTGTTGGACGCTTCCACTAGGTCAGCCACATCAGGAGACATTCTGTATACGCCGTTGTGAGCGGATTTCAGCACACAGATGATTTGGGCTGAATTTTCTTTGGAAAGACCATTTTCAGAGCTTTCAGTTTTTTCAATATTGATAACCAAATCTTTTTCAATGCTGGCAAATTCCTGTAAAATTTCAGCTTTTAATTCATTGGCTTCTGCAATGAAACTATCAGCATTTTTCACTGAAAAAACAGCCGTAGCTTCTCTTGGAATAGCGTTTCTAAGCCCACCACCATCGATGGAAATCAACTCTATTTCTTGACTTTCGATGCTGTTATAGAGCAGTCTTCCAAGGAGTATATTTGAATTCCCGAAACCTTTGTGGATGTCCATTCCAGAATGTCCGCCTTGCAGTCCTTTGATTTCTATTTTTACTAAATTTCCTTTTGTAGGAGCAGTTTTGTAGGTTTGTGTAGCTGTTACATCCACACCGCCAGCACAGCCTATATCTATTTCATCATCTTCTTCTGTGTCTAGGTTTAGGAGGATTTCGCCTTTTAGTACATTGGGTTTTAGGTTAAAAGCTCCTGTCATTCCAGTTTCTTCATCTATCGTGAAAAGGGCTTCTAATGCAGGATGAGCGATATCACTGCTCTCCAAAATACTCATAACAGCCGCCACACCAAGCCCATTGTCCGCACCGAGTGTAGTTCCTTTTGCTTTCACCCAGTCGCCATCTACGAACATTTGAATTCCTTGATTTTCAAAGTCAAAATCCACATCATTGTTTTTTTGACAAACCATATCAAGGTGGGACTGCAGAACGATGGTTTTGCGGTTTTCCATTCCTGCTGTTGCAGGTTTTCGGATGATTACATTTCCTATTTCATCTACTTGAGTATCAAGGTTTAGGCTTTCTCCAAAATTCTTGATAAACTCTATTACTCTCGCTTCTTTTTTGGAAGGTCTTGGAACTGCATTTAGTTTAGAAAAGTTTTTCCAAATAATCTGCGGTTCTATGTTTGATAAACTCATAAAATTTTTATTTAAAGTTAATATTTATCCTCTCATTCTTTCTAAAAGGACCATCATAAGGTATGAAAGAACGATAAGTGTTTCATCATTATCGCTTTCTGTTAATTTATCCAGTTGAAATCTTCTGCCCAGCAGCGAAGGCATTTTCTTCAGTATAAAAAGTGTTTTCCCTGAAGAGTCTTTCAGACTGTAGGTAGGATTTAGGAAATATCCTGTAAACCAGCCTATTATAGGTATTTCGCCTACGAGACTATCCCAAAACTTCACCCATGCATTATCTTCTCTTATGGTGTATTTATGCTGGTTGTTTTCATCATAGACTTCGTAGGTAGATTTCCATATGGAGCGCATTCCTTTTCGGGTAAGTTTTCCATAATTAGTGCCGTCGGCTCCTGTGATGCTGTAGCTGGCATTGAAATCCAGCCATCTATCAGCCTTTATTCTAAAAAGTTCTGCGCTTTTTTCTTCATCACGGAAGACCACCACATCTTCTTTTAGTTTAAACATTTTTTGCCTTACATAGGCGATATGTTTTCCGTTTCTGTCCGTAATGTTAAAATCACTAGCTAAAGTGGTAATTTTAAATTTAAAATTTAAAGGGTAATTCAGGTTTTTCATAATTTACTTTGAGTAAAAAAGAATAAAAATTTTTCTCCAAAGATAAGAAGATATTTTGAATATAAGGAGGCTTATTATTTCCAAAAATGATTAAATTTGTCCTTAATAATCATTAAAAATAGATAGAAATGATAAGAATTCTTTTATTAAGTTTGGTTCTACTCGGAACGAGTGTAGAGGCTCAGAAAAAAATCGGAAAAGAGGATGTTGTCCTCATTAAATCAGGAAAAAGTACTGAACCGATGAGGGTTTTGCAGGTTACCAATCCCAAAGATTTGAAAATACTAAAAGATGTTTCCCGTCCAGTGGATGCCAAAGACCCGAATTTGAAGCTCTTAGCCGAGAGAATGCTCGCTACAGTGAAGGATGAACAGGGCGTAGGCATCGCAGCGCCGCAGGTAGGACTGAACATAAAGGCGATTTGGGTGCAGAGATTTGACAAGGAAGGAAAACCTTTTGAGTTTTTCGTAAATCCAGAAATCAAATGGATGTCTTCGGCACTAAGACTTGGTGCGGAAGGTTGTCTTTCCATTCCAAACGAAAGAGGAGAGGTTTATCGCAGCCTTGTGATAGATTTGGCTTACGAAACTTTGGAAGGAGAGAAAAAACGAGAGCTGGTAGAAGGTTTCACCGCGGTGATTTTCCAGCACGAGTATGACCACCTTATAGGAAGGCTCTTTACAGAAAGGATAAAGGAGCAGAGACTGGGAACTTTCATCAAAGCAGATGAAGTGAATAAGATTTATTACCAGAAGTAAATTTTAGGGAGAATTTCTTATTTTTGCCGAATGGAATACCCAAGTAAAGTATTATCCAGAGCAGTGGAGGAGATTTCTGGACTGCCAGGGATAGGCAAAAAATCGGCTCTTCGGCTGGCGCTGCATCTTCTCAGACAGCCCAAATCACAGGGAATGGCGCTTTCACAAGCTTTGGAAAGTCTAGTAACGAATATAAAATACTGCCAAGAGTGTCATAATTTCTCAGATTTTGATATCTGTGAAATCTGTGCTGATGAAAAGCGAAACGCCGAAACGCTCTGCATTGTAGAAGATGTAAGGGATGTTCTCGCAATAGAAAATACTTCTAAATATAAGGGAAAATATTTGGTTTTAGGAGGGAAAATTTCTCCGATGGAAGGCATAGGGCCGCACCAGCTGAACATTTCCAGCATTGAAAAAAAACTCAATGAAGATAGCCTAAAAGAAGTGATTTTTGCGTTGAGTGCAACGATGGAGGGCGATACTACGGCTTACTATATCTATAAGAAATTCAAACATTTTAATGTAAAGTTTTCCAGCATTGCAAGAGGAATTTCGGTGGGAGATGAGCTGGAATATGCAGATGAGGTCTCTCTCGGAAGGTCTATTATCAACAGGCTTCCGTATGATGAAGCGAAATAAAACTTACCAATACAAATAAAATAAATCGCCTTTTATAGGCGATTTATTTTTATAATTTCTCTACTTCTTGAGCGATTTCGATGATAACTTCTGTGGCCTTTTCCATAGATTCTAATGGAACATATTCATAAGGCCCGTGGAAGTTAAGCCCTCCTGCGAAGATATTAGGGCAAGGAAGTCCCATGTAGGACAGCTGTGCGCCATCAGTTCCGCCTCGTATGGCTTTCACTTCTGGGGTGATTCCAAGGTTTTTCATGGCTCTTTCTGCTACTTCTATGATGTGCATTTTACCTTCGAATTGTTTTTTCATGTTGAGATATTGTTCCTTTATCTCTATTTCAAAGACATTTTCGCCATATTTTTGGTTGAATTCCGCTACTTTTTCTGCGATGAATTTCTTGCGGTTTTCAAATTTCTGCTCATCGTGGTCACGGATGATGTATTGTAGTTTCGCTTCGGAAACATCAGCTTTTAGGTCTAATAGATGATAAAAACCTTCAAAACCTCTTGTCGTAGAAGGAGTTTCGCTAGCTGGGAGCGACTGGATAAACTCAGCAGCGAGAAGCCCAGCATTTACCATTTTTCCGTAAGCATAGCCAGGGTGTACACTCAGTCCGTGGATTTTTACCACGGCTCCAGCCGCATTAAAGTTCTCATATTCTATCTCGCCCACATCACTTCCATCCATGGTGTAAGCCCATTCAGCACCGAATTTTTCTACATTGAACTTGTGCGCTCCTTTTCCGATTTCTTCATCAGGGTTGAATCCCACGGCTATTCGCCCGTGTTTTATTTCAGGATGCTGGATAAGGTATTCTGCGGCTGTCATGATTTCTGCTACTCCCGCCTTGTCATCAGCTCCGAGAAGGCTGGTTCCATCGGTAGTGATTAGAGTTTGTCCTTTGTATTGTTTCAGGTTTTCAAACTTGTTAGGAGAGAGGGTGAAGCCTGTCTTTTGGTTAAGAAGCAGGTCGCCTCCATCGTAATTTTCCCAAATTTGAGGATTTACACCTTTACCATTGAAATCAGGTGAAGTGTCAAAATGGGCGATAAATCCCACAGTAGGCACTTTTTTCTCTATATTGGATGGGATAAATCCGTATACATAGGCGTTTTCATCGATAGAGACATCTTCCAGACCGATGGCTTTCATTTCCTCAAAAAGATATTTTGCGATGTCCCACTGCTGTGGAGAACTCGGCGTTTCCTCACATTCAGGGTCGCTGGTGGAATATATCTTTACATAAGTTAAAAAGCGCTGAAGGAGTTTTTCTCTCCATTCTTTGTTTAATTTTATTTTTTCCATTGTCTAAAATTATTTGTTTTAATTTAGTTATTTTAAAAAGTTAATTACATCATTTGCAAAGGATTCATATTCTTGGAAAGCCGCTCCGTGTCCAGCATTAGGATAGATGATAAGTTTGCTGTTAGGAATGTTTTTCGCAAGAGTATAGGAATGTTCGGTGCGAACGATAGTATCGTTATCGCCATTGACTACTAAGGTAGGCTGAGAAATTACGGAGAGGTCAGCCTGTGGCTCATTGCCCCATAGAGTAATGGCTTTTAGCTGACGGCGGTAACTTTTCCAGCTGATACTTTTATCTCTCTGCTCTTTGCGCTGTTTTAGGCTGAGCAAAAACTCTTTTGCTTCTTGTTTTCCATTTTCATTTTGGTTGAAAAACATATAAAACTTAGGGTCTTTAAAGGTAAAAACAGCTTTCAGTGTGTGTTTATCTACGATAGGTGTTATTTTGTTGATGTCTTTACCGCCTCGTAAACCTGTACCTGATAAAACGATTTTCTCAAAGCGTTCAGGAGCAAGAGGAATGAGTTCCTGCACCACAAAACCGCCCATAGAAAAGCCTAATAGATGCGCTTTGTCCAAATGCAATGCATCTATGAACTGTAAGCTGTCTTTCGCCATCTGAGCTATACTAAGAGGCTGTTCGCCTTCTGAAAGACCAACACCACGATAATCAAAAACGATGATACGAAACTCTTGAGCTAAAAGGTCTAAAAGTTCAGGTCGCCAGTTATCTAAATTTGCAGCCAAATGCACGAACATCACAATGGGCGTTCCTTCTTTTTTACCATAATCACGATATGCAACACGCACTCCATCAGCAGTAGTGACGAATAAATTAGGCGTGTGAATATATTTCTCCATTGGTTTTTTTACTGATTATTAAAAATAATTTTAAGTTCTTTTTTCTAAAAGCTCAGTTACTTGCTGATTTCCACAATTGTTTTTCCTCTGGAACTGCCTTTATCTACTTTTACCAAGGCTTTGGCGATGTCTTCAAAAGAATAGATGCTGTCAATAGAAGGTCTTATTTGGTTTTCTTCTAATACTTTTGCAATCTCTGAGAGCTGCTCACCACTGGACTGCACAAAGATAAAGTGATATTCTTGGTTTCTCTTTTTTGCCATGTTGTCAAACGAGCGCCCTGCAAATCCAAAAATCCATTGTTTCCATAGAGGAAGTCCCATCTTTTTAGCGAATCTCCCGTTTGGCATTCCTTTTAGAGAAACCAATTTACCGCCCTGTTTCAGGATAGAAAACTGTTTCTCTGTATCCTTTCCGCCTATGGTGTCTATTACTCCATCTACATCGTGCAGAAGCTGGGCATAATCCTCAGTTTTGTAATCTAAAAACTGCTCTGCTCCTAATGCTAAAACTCTCTCTTTGTTCTCCAAACTTCCATTGGTGATTACTTTTATTCCTCTTGCTTTCGCTAAAGGAACAGCCATAGCACCGAAACCTCCCGAACCACCTGAGATAAAGAGCGTTTCGCTTGATTTTAGTTGAAGAATATCAAGAGCTTGGTAAGCTGTAAGCGCTGTCAGCGGTATTGCTGCTGCTTCATTGAAAGAAAGATATTCAGGGATTTTAGCTAAATCTTTTTCGTTTATGGTAACATACTCGGCGAAAGCCCCTATTTTGTTCGTAGGAAGTCTAGAAAACACTCGGTCTCCGTCTTTAAATTCTGTAACTTTTTCTCCTGTTTTTTCTATAACTCCTGCAAGTTCGTTCCCTATAGTAAGAGGAAAAGAGTAGGGCGTGATGAGTTTGACATCCCCTCTGGTTATCATATTATCAACAGGGTTTATCCCAACTGATTTTACTTTTACAAGGACTTCATCAGGTTTTATTTCAGGAATGCTTGTTTCCCTTATTTTAACAGAATCTACAGTTTTAGAATAATTATCTATCTGAACAGCTTTCATAATTGATGATATTTTTAAAATCTTAAAAATGATTTTGATAATGTTAAAAAAACCTTATAAATAAGGGCTTTTTTAGAAAGGGTAAAAATAAGAAATATTTGCCAATTTTGCATAAAAAAACACTCCCTTTTGCAGAGAGTGTTTTCGTTAAAATTTTGTTTTTATCCTTGGTATCTTTCCATTACTTTTGTAGAAACTCCAGTGTTGCTAAATCCACCATCATGGAAGAGATTCTGCATCGTTACTTTTCTTGTAAGGTCAGAGAAAAGGGAAATACAATAGTCTGCACATTCCGCAGCAGTAGCGTTCCCTAGTGGAGACATATCTTCTGCAAATTTGATGAACCCATCAAAACCTTTCACCCCTTGTCCTGCCGTAGTCATTGTAGGCGACTGGGAAATGGTATTGACACGCACTTTTCTTTCGCCCCAGAAATATCCGAAGGTTCTAGCGATGCTTTCAAGGTAAGACTTGTTGTCCGCCATATCGTTATAATCAGGGAAAGTTCTCTGAGCCGCGATGTAAGTAAGCGCAAGGATACTGCCCCACTCATTCATGCAGTCTTTTTCCCAAGCGAGTTTCATCACTTTGTGGAAAGATACGGCAGATACATCCCAGCCTTTTTCTAGCCAGTCGTAGTTGAGCTCTGTGTAGTGTTTTCCTTTTCTTACATTCACAGACATCCCGATAGAGTGTAGAATGAAATCTATTTTCCCAAATTTTGCGATAGCATGGTCAAATAATTTTTCTAAATCTTCCATAGAAGTCGCATCAGCAGGAACGATATCCGCACCTGTTTTCTCTGCTAAATTATTGATTTCTCCCATTCTCATAGCGATAGGAGCATTAGTTAGTACAAATTCAGCACCTTCTTCGTGGCATCTTTCTGCTACTTTCCAAGCGATAGAGTTTTCATCCAAAGCTCCGAAGATAATTCCTTTTTTTCCTTTTAAAAGTCCGTATGACATAATATTTAGAATAAATTGGTTAAGTAAAAAATAAAAAAACGAAAACACGAGAATCAAGATTTAGCCTCCCGACTCCCGTGTTTTAGAAATATTTTGTTAGTCTTTTCTGCTCATTAAAATTCTCAAAACATACCAGAATAGAAGCATCACAGATGAGAATAGCTGTAATGAAGCTCCTACATACTGTTCTGTTGTATAGACATTTTTGAGCTGGTTAGTTTGGTAGAGAATACTTGCTCCTGCTAGGAAAACCATTCCAACAGAGAACCAAAGTCCAAGATTGAACCCGAAAAGCATTCCTGCAACGATTAACCCAAGAGAAATAAATCCTCCAATAATTAAGACACTTCTTAAGAAAGAAAAATCTCTTTTAGAAGTAAGAGCCACACCTGTAAGCCCTAAAAATAGCATGAAAGTAATCAATCCTGCCTGCAAAATAACCTTGCCGCTACCAGTGTAAACAAGGGCGATGTACATCATAGGAAGGAAGATAATTGCTTCCAAAAGCACATAAAAACCTAATCCTGCATACTGCATAGAACGGCTGCTCGCCATAGTCCATTTCTCAGCCAACATAGAAGCCAACCAAAATCCACCGATGATTAGTAACCATACATACTTCTGAGAAACCATTCCCATGATAAGTTCAGCAGGAACTACCATTAGTAAAGCAGTTTCTACAAAGATGAAAGCCAAAATAGCCAACGCCACATGCATATAGGTTTTTCTATAAAAAGAAGCCTTTTGCTCCTCAGTGGACATTGCTACCAATTGATTTGTAAATTCCATAAAAGTTTTTGTTTTTAAATTTAATTCTACAAATATAAATATTTTTTTGGAAAAGCAATTTTACAAATTACTTAAAAACGCCATCGTATCCACATTGTCTGCATAAGTGTCTAATTCAGGATGCTGCGCCTCTCCAAAGCCGATAGCCGCAGGAATTTCAAGTGTGGAATTTGCCACAATGCACTGAATGTTTTCCTCATTTTCTGAAAGGAAATTCTGGACATTGTTTATCGTTTCATATCGGCTGAAATTGATGACGGATAGCGGACTGAAAAGTTTTTCATCTTCTTTGAGCATTACGAAATTATTGTCCCAAAACTGCTCTTGGTTCAGTAGGTAAATGGCTCTGTTGTAGTCATAATTATTGGCGTATTGGTTGTGATTGATGATTTCTTTAAAGTTGATAAAATTCTCAAACAATCTGTCCAAAGGCATTTCGGAAGGAATGAACAGTCGGGTAACATTTCGGCAGCCCAACCCAAAATATCGGAAAATATCCTCCGCAAGAGCTTGGATTTCCTCATTGGTTTCATCACCTTTTAGAACTCCGATGGAAGTTCTGTTTTTTCTAATAATGTTCGGCACATCTTTGAAATAATATTCCAAATATCGGGCAGTATTATTGCTTCCTGTAGCGATGACAGCATCATAATTTTCTAATTTTTCCACAAAATGAAACTCCAAAATCCCACCGCTGAGCTCGTTCCATTTATTAAGTAAAAAAGGTAAAATCAGTCTGTCTTTGGAGGAAAGTTTTATCAAAGGAATGTTTCCGCTTAGCAAAACACATATGACATCATGAAAGCCCACCAAAGGGATATTTCCAGCGAGAATCAGCCCGATTTTTTTCGGTGTGGAAGAAAAATAATATTGACCAATCCAAGCAGATATTTTTTCTTCGGTAAGGTTTTTTGCCCAGCTTTTTAGGCAAAATCTTACGCTTTCTTCTGTAAACCAAGGATTTTCTATTTCGGATTTTCTTATCAAGGAAGCGAATTTGCTTTCTTCTTCATTGAAATTCTTTGGTTTAGTGGAGAGAAATTGATTTAAAAAATCGCCCAACTGCGATAAAGAGGAAACTATTTTATCATTTTTCATAAATATTGTTTTTATATAAATAAAGTTTTTAACTTTGTGCAAAATTAAAAAATATAATACTAATGGCTATCAAAATAACGGACGAATGTATCAACTGTGGAGCATGTGAGCCTGAATGTCCCAACAATGCCATTTATGAAAGTGCAGTTGATTGGAGGGCTTCAGATGGGACTATATTATCAGGAATGATAACTTTTCCCTCGGGACTTACTTTGGATGCTGATGAGGCACAGCCGCCAGTGAGCGATGATACATATTTCATAGTAACGGATAAATGTACGGAATGTATAGGTTTTCATAATGAGCCACAGTGCGCCGCAGTGTGCCCTGTGGATTGTTGTGTGCCAGATGAAGACCATGTGGAGACAGAGGAGCAACTTCTCGCGAAGAAAGCGTTCATGCATGGAGAATAATTTTCCTGATTCTTTTTGGAAGAATGCAGAAAAATAATTACCTTTAAACCCAAGTTTAGTTTAATAAAAATTTAAAAGTCGTATATAAAAATTAAAACAATGAAAAAGCACAATTTCAGCGCAGGACCGTGTATTTTGCCGCAAGAAGTTTTCCAGAAATCAGCAGAAGCTATTTTGGATTTTAATGGTATCGGATTGTCATTACTAGAGATTTCTCACAGAAGTAAAGATTTCATCGAAGTAATGGATGAGGCTAGAGCCATCGTAAAAAGACTAATGAAATTAGGAGATGATTATGATGTACTTTATCTAGGAGGAGGAGCGTCTTTACAGTTTGTAATGGTTCCTTTTAACTTGATGAAAGTAGGAGGGAAGGCAGCTTACACAGATACAGGAACTTGGGCAGCAGGTGCAATCAAAGAAGCTAAACGACTTGGACAGGTGGATATCGTAGGTTCTTCTAAAGAAGAAAACTATTCTTTCATCCCAAAAGACTATACTGTGGGTGCAGAATATGACTATTTTCACTGTACTTCTAACAATACTATCTTCGGTACACAGATGAAATCTTTCCCGAAAGTGGGAACATCTCTAGTGTGCGATATGTCTTCAGATATTTTCAGTAGAGAGATAGATTTTTCTCAGTTTGACCTTATCTATGCTGGTGCTCAGAAGAATATGGGACCTGCTGGAGCTACTTTGGTAGTAGTGAAAAAGGATATTTTAGGGAAAACAGGAAGAGATATTCCTTCTTATTTGGATTACCAGGTTCACATCAGCAAAGATGCGATGTTTAATACACCTCCTGTATTCCCTATTTATGCGAGTTTGCTTACATTACAGCACCTTGAAAAAAATGGTGGAATAGCAGCAGCAGAGCAGAGAAATAATGCGAAAGCAAAACTTCTTTATGATGAAATAGACAGAAACCCATTATTTGAGAGTTTCTGCCGTCCAGAAGACCGTTCTAATATGAATGTTTCTTTCAAACTTCTAGATGAATCTAAAAAAGAAGCGTTTGACAAAGCTTGGAAAGAAGCAGGAATCAATGGTCTAAATGGACATAGGAACTTGGGAGGATACAGAGCAAGTATGTACAATGCCTTACCGATAGAAAGTGTACAGGTATTGGTAGATGTAATGAGATCTATTCAGTAAAATCTATTAAAGCATAAAAAAACAAGATTTATGCCCGTATTCAAGCCATTTCGTGGGATAACGCCCTATGGGGAGTATATAAAAAGTTTTCCTACACGCCCATTGAGTAATTATACTCATGAAGAAATCGCAAAGAAAGCCGAGAGAGAGTTTTCTTATGTGAGAATGGTGGAACCGTATTTGTCTGGTGAACCTCAGAATTTGGAGCAGAATTTGGGTAGAGTGAGGGCGAATTATGAGGAGTTGCTGAGAAATCACAACCTGCATCAGGAGGAGGAATCAGGATATTATTTGTACTGTCAAATTTTGCCTGATGGTAATGTTTTTAGAGGGCTTTTAGGATTAGTTTCCGTAGAAGATTATAATTTGGGAAAGATTAAAAAGCATGAAGAAACACTCACACACAGAAAAGAAAAACTTTCTAAGTATCTGGAAGGTGTGAATCTCCAAGCGGAACCAGTGCTTTTGACCTATTCTTCAAATGCTGAATTAGAGGCTCTTATGAGTGAGGAAGAAAGGAAAAATCCTGTTTTGGAATATGCAGACAGCAAGGGGACTAAACATCGTGTTTGGAAAATTCAAGATGAAGAAACCTTGAAAAAATATGAACAAATCTTAGCAAAAGTAGAGGCTTTCTACATTGCTGATGGGCATCATAGAATGGGTTCTACAGCGCTCTATTCTGAGCGAAGAAAGGATAAAAATCCTAATCATGTTGGAAATGAGCCATATAACTTTGTTTATAGTTTCATAGTTTCTGACCAATCGATTAAAATTAATGATTTTAATAAGGTTGTCAAGGATTTGAATGGTCTGACGGTGGAGCAGTTTTTGCATCAGCTGGAGGATAAATTTATCATTGAAAATAAAGGGGAAAACCCGTATTATCCAGAGCAGAAACACTTTATAAGTCTTTATTTAGATGGACAGTTTTATAAACTTACACTAAAGGAAGAATGCTGTTGTGAGGAGTGTTTGGGGATTATAGACCATTATCTTTTGGACAAATATATACTGAGTCCGATTTTAGGAATAGATGATTTGAAAACCACCAAACGAGTAGATTACCTACGAGGAAGCTCTTGCGTGGAGGGAATCACAAAATTAAAAGAAAAGGTTGATAATGAGGGATATAGGGAAGCATTTGGGGTGCATCCTGTGAGTTTTTCTGATTTAGTAGAAATTGCAGATAA
>CAUSFO010000054.1:0-11922 GCA_963530895.1 uncultured Flavobacteriaceae bacterium
ATACATTTGTAAACTCAAATTTAAAAATGTTTCAAAGAAATGAAGACAGCATCAATTTATCAAGATTTAGAATTTAATGAAAATAAGCCAGCAATAAAGGCGATTTTGGAAACTGATTTTACGAAAGAAATCAGAATCCTAATGCGGGAAAACCAAGAAATGAAAGAACATCAGACGCCTTTTCCTATTGTGGTGGAACTGCTGGAAGGAGAAATTATTTTTGGTGTAGAAGGGCAGAATTACGAAGTTAAAAAAGGAGATTTATTGACTTTGTCAGGAGGTGTTCCGCATAATCTCATTGCGAAAAAAGAAAGCGTTATTCGTTTGACGCTTAGTAAGTTAGATTCATCAAAAAGAGTAGAGGGCGTTGCCGAAAAATCCTAAATCATGAGCAAAGAACAAAATATGAACACCAGCCAAGGTCATTGGATTTTGGCAAAAATGGGCAAACGAGTGCTGCGTCCAGGAGGGAAGGAGCTGAGTATGAAGATGATAGAGGGACTGAATATCAGCCCGAATGATGATGTGGTGGAGTTCGCGCCAGGATTGGGATTTACAGCTGGAATTACACTTGGTAAAAATCCTAAAAGTTATACAGGCGTAGAACTGAATGAAGAAGCGGCAGGAATTCTCAAAAACAGACTGAAAGGAAAGGATTTTAAAATTATCATCGGGAATGCGGCAGAGTCCACCTTGGAGAGTAATAGTGTGGATAAAGTCTATGGAGAGGCGATGCTTACAATGCATGCAGACCACAGAAAATCGGAAATCATCCGCGAAGCCTACCGAATTTTGAAACCTGGCGGATTCTACGGAATTCATGAACTTGGGCTGACACCAGATGAAATACCAACGGAGAAAAAAGCTGAAATCCAAAAGGAATTGGCACTGGCAATAAAGGTCAATGCTCGCCCATTAACCGTTTCCGAATGGACAGAGCTTTTAGAAAAGGAAGGTTTTTCTGTGGTGAAAATAGAAACCAACCCGATGCATTTATTAGAACCAAAAAGAATAATAGATGATGAGGGATTTTTCCGAACGCTGAAAATTTTCTTTAATATAATGACCAACCCAGCTGCTAGGAAAAGAATCCTCGCGATGAGAAAAGTTTTCCGTGATAATGCACAAAACCTAAATGCCGTGGCGATTATCGCCCAGAAAAAATAATGAACAAAGCCTATTTTTATAGGCTTTTTTGTTTTATTTATGTTCCTGTTTTTTATTCAAATCAGTGTAGTAACCGCCTTTGTTTAGGAGTTCTTGGTGAGTTCCCATTTCTACGATTTCGCCCTGATGCATTACGATGATTTTATCAGCTTTTTCTATCGTGGAGAGCCTGTGAGCGATGATGATGGAAGTCCTGTTTTTAGTGATTTTTTCCGTCGCTTTTTGAATTAGTTTTTCCGATTCGTGGTCTATGGAAGAAGTCGCTTCATCCAGAATGAGAATTTTAGGATTTACTAAATAAGCCCTTAGGAAAGATAGTAACTGTCTCTGTCCCAGTGAAATGGAAGAACCTCTCTCGCTTACGATGAAATGATATCCATTGGGCAGTTTTTCTATGAAATCATTGACCTCTATTTCTTCCGCTGCCTTTTTTATTTCATCTAATGTGATATTTTTATTCCCTAATGTAAGGTTTTCTGCAATGCTTTCTTGGAACAGGAAAACATCTTGCAGAACCACCCCTATTTGGCTTCTGTAATGGTATAGTTCGTAATCGTAGATATCGGTATCATCTACTAAAATTTGTCCATCGGTGATGTCGTAAAGCCTTGTAATTAGACTTATTATGGTGGATTTTCCTGCGCCAGTAGCGCCTACAATGGCTACCGTTTCGCCTGGATTTACAGTGAAGTTGATTCCTTTCAGGACTTGCTGCTTTTCATCATAGGCGAATTTTACATTTCTAAACTCTATTTTTCCTTCCAAAGATTCTTTTTTGATGATTCCTTTGTTTGGAGTAAGGTTTTCTTCTTCGTTCATGATTTTTAGAACTCGCTCGGCTCCTACCAGCCCTCTTTGGATATTGTTAAATCTATCGGCTATCTGTCGTAATGGTCTGACTAATAGTGAAATAAACTGGATGAAAGCAATGATATCTCCTGCGCCCACTTCTTGGCCATTGATAACATTATAACCCGCATAAACCAAGATAGTGCCGATGAATAGCGAGGCGAGTAAATCCACAACGGGAAAGAAAAGTGAAAAGTAAAATACCGTTTTCAGTAAGGCATTTTTCAGTTCTATATTGATTTTGTCAAATTTATTAAACTCTGCTTTTTGTCGGTTAAATACTTGGATAATGGACATTCCAGCCAGTCTTTCCTGCACGAAACTGTTTTGGACAGAAGTAAGATTTCGTTCTGTGGAAAAGGAAACTTTTAGTTTTTTCTGAAAAAATCTTGTGATAAGATACATCAGAGGAAGCATCAGCAGGACAATGTAGCTGAGTTCCTTATTCACCATAAACATAGTCCCGATGACCATCACCACACGGAGAACATCACCAAAAACCATCAGAAAACCATCCGTATAGACCACTGCCACAGTCTCCACATCTCCCACGGCACGAGTGACCAAATTCCCAATTGGAGTTTTGTCAAAAAATGAAGTTTTGAAATGAATCAGCTTCGCATAAAGGCGTTCGCGGATGTCCCGAATCACCGATTGAGCAATGAAATTAGAAAGATAATACAGCATCACCTGCAGAAAAGTTTCCAAAAGAACCATCCCTAATAGCAGATAAATCCCGTTCATCAGCTCTGTTCGGCTTTTTTCTTTGATGATGACCAGATCCACTATTTCTTTGGTAAGAATAGGTCGGTAGGTGGAGATAAACGCCACTGCAAGGGAAATAAGCAAAGTGATGATGAACCACTTTTTAAATTTCAGTCCGATGAAAAATAATTTTTTTATGATAGTGCTATTGCTCATATTTTGTGTAAAATGTAAATAAAATTATAACTCCTTATTGCTCAGGTATTTGTAATGATTCCAAAGCAGCCTAATCTTGTGATAATCAAAATCATCTGGGAGGATTTCTTTCCATTCATTCAGGCTGTTTTGTGGCCGTGCATTAAAAGTTTTCTCAAAAATACTTATTTTTTCGGAACTTATAATTCTCGTTAAATCCAAAACGCCCTGATCAGCGAATTTAGCCAAATGCCCTACAATGGTGCTGGGCGCGAGGGCTCTTTCTTTCGCTATTTCATCAATGTTTTTCCCTTGTTCAAAGAGTTTGTAGGTGATGATGTGAGTCGGGATTTTTGTGATTTTTGTGCTGATTTTCTCATCTTTATCAGTGTCAAATAACTCGGTTTCTAAGAGTTTCGTTAATTTCAAATCATTTAAATAATCTTCTGTGTCACTCAGCCAGATTTTGAGAAATTCATTATGTTCTTTAAGACCTTTTTCGTTTTTTGTTTCGGAATAAAACTGTTTCAAAGGCTCAAAAACTTGGTCTTTTATTTTTTCAAAGAAAAAATGGACTCCGCCTTTTGCTTTCTTTTCTATTTCCTGCCATTCTTCTTGTCCGTGTGTGAATTTGGTCGCTTTTTGAAGCAGGATTTTCTCAAATTTTTCACAGACTTTTATTAGTTCTTTTATGTTGGTTTTCAGTGAGATATATAAACTTTGAGTTTTCTCTTCGCTGAGTTTCTTTGGGCTTTTCGCAATATCATACCAATCTTCCAGAGATTGTAAGAACCAGCCGCAATCGGTGTATTTCAGGACTTTTTTGATGCTGTAATGATATTTTTCAGCCTCTATGATTTGTTCTATTTTGTCATTCGCCTTTGTATCTTCCTGAAAATGAGATATTCTATCATCTTTGAAGATAACCGAAGGCGTGATTTTGGATTTTAGATAAATCCCTTCCAAAGTTCTGCATCGGGAAAGCGCCACATAGACCTGCCCAGAGGTGAAACTCTGCCCAGCATCTATGATAAGCCTGTCAAAAGTGAGTCCTTGGCTTTTGTGGATGGTAACCGCCCACGCCAAACGGATAGGCAGCTGTTCAAAGCTTCCTATGACTTCTTCTTTTATCTGTTTGTCCTCGCCTATGGTGTATTTTTTTTGTTCCCAGACTTCTTTTTTTATTTCCAGTTCCTCATCGCTTCCATCCAGAATTGCGAAAACTTTATCTTCTGTGAGGCGTGATATTTCGGCGAGTTTGCCGTTGTAATATTTTCTGTCGCCAGAGGTGTCATTTCGGATGAACATCACCTGCGCACCGACTTTCAGTTCCAAAGTTTCATCATTTGGAAACATATTTTCCTTAAAATCTCCGAAAACAGAAGCGTTATAGAAAAATGAAGGCGTTTTTAACTCGTTGATTTTCTTTTGGTTAATGCTGTCCGCCATTTTGTTATGCGAACAGAGATGAACGAAAGCCTCTCCATCAGGCTCAAAATCAGGGAAATACCTTTCATTTAATTTATTGAAATCCACCAATTTGCTGTTTCCATCACGAATCGCATTCAGTAGGTCTAAAAATTCTTTGTCCTTTTGTCTAAAAACCTCGGTCAGCTCTATCGTGAGCAAGTCCATTTCCTCCAAAGCCTTAGCATTAAAGAAGAAAGGAGAGGAGTAGTACCGCTGAAGGATATACTCGCTGTCTTCCCGAATAACAGGCGGAAGCTGAAATAAATCTCCCACTAAAAGCAGCTGCACGCCTCCGAATTTCTGCTGATTTCTTCTGGCTGTTCTCAGGGCAAAATCTATCATATCCAAAACATCAGCTCTTAGCATAGAGACCTCGTCTATGATGATGATTTCCACCTCGCGCAGAAGTTTTAGTTTGTCTTTTCTGTATCTAAAATGAGGGAGCAGGTCTGAAATGTTATTAGCAATATTAGCATCTACCCTGTCTACCGTAGGAATAAAAGGTCTGAGAGGCAGCCCAAACATAGAGTGGATGGTGACACCACCAGCATTGATAGCCGCGATGCCTGTGGGAGCCACTATGATATGATTTTTCCGAGATTTTTTCACGAAATCATTCAGGAAGGTGGTTTTTCCTGTTCCCGCCCTTCCTGTAAGGAAAACATTACGATTGGTATTTTCTATTAAATCAAATAAATGCTCATTCATAGGCTCGTGTGGTGTATTTTGCTAAAAACAAAACGAATAGAAATTGGTTCTATTCGTTGAATTTCTAATGAAATTTATTATTGCCTTTATAAACAATTACTTCTGCATTCTTTTCTTTGACCAAATCTACGAAATTGATAAAATGTTCCGACTGGTTATGCAGGTCTAGGGCTTCTTGGCTTTCCCAAGTTTCACTCATGATAAAATGCCCTTCGGTATCTATGTCTTCTATCAGATTGTACTTGATACAGCCTTTTTCTTTTTGGCTTTCTTCTACTAAAACTTTCAAGTTGTCAAGGATTTCGGATACTTGTTCAGCCTTGAATTTTATCAATGCAATTACTTCTAAATTCTTCATAAAGAAAAAAAATTATCTTCCACAAAGATACTAATTATCTAGGAATTTCTATATTTTCTAAAATTTGTCTGATGATTTCATCTGTGGTAAGCCCTTCCATCTCTCTCTCAGGAGAAACCATTACACGATGGCGAAGCACTGCATAGCTGGCTTCTTTTATGTCCTCTGGAGTTACGAAATCTCTTCCTCTTATCGCTGCAAAAGCCTTGGAAGCCGTAAGAAGAGCCAAACTCGCCCTCGGTGAAGCACCTAAATATAGGAACTGATTTTCACGAGTGTTGATAACCAGTTTCGCGATGTATTCTATCAAATGAGGCTCTACAATAATCTCTTTTACAAGGCTTTGAAATCTTTTCAGCTGTTCGCCTGAGATTACAGTATTGATGGCTACTGTTTTGTCTGAAGATTTGTCTTGGTGCTGGTTTTGGATAATGGTAATTTCCTGTTCCAGATTAGGGTAGCCTACATTTATTTTAAATAAAAACCTGTCCAGCTGGGCTTCTGGAAGTCGGTAAGTTCCTTCTTGTTCTATCGGGTTTTGGGTAGCCACCACCAAGAAAGGAAGTTCCATAGGATAGCGGGTGCCGTCCATGGTGATTTGTCTTTCCTCCATCACCTCAAAAAGTGCCGCCTGAGTTTTTGCAGGAGAACGGTTAATCTCATCTATAAGGATAAAATTAGAAAAAATAGGTCCTTTTTTAAATTCAAATTCAGAGGTTTTCATATTGAAAACAGATGTCCCTAAAATATCCGAAGGCATAAGGTCTGGTGTGAACTGTATCCTGCTGAAATCCACAGAGATAGTCTTAGCAAGGAGTTTTGCTGTGATGGTTTTTGCCACTCCTGGGACACCCTCTATCAGGACATGCCCGTTAGAAAGAAGGGCAGCGAGGAGATGTTCTATCATGCTCTCTTGTCCTACGATGACTTTTCCTATTTCGGCTTTTATTTTTTCTAAACTTTCGCGGAGTTCTGTCATATCTATTCTTGACTGGAACTGTGTAGCTGGAGTTTCTGGGTGTTCATTTTCTATATTTTCCATTTTTTATGATTTTAAAATTTTATCTAAAACTTCGTTTATTTTCGCTAAATCAGAGTGTTTTACTTGAATATGCTGATTTTGTATTTTGTTTATTAAATCTACAGCTTCCTGTATCAGCTCTATGTTTTTTCCTGTTTTTAGGTGTAGTTTTTTGATGAAATTATCATCTAGATGCTGGGTATCAATCATTAAATCCAATCTCACTTTATTGAGGAAATATTGGATTTTTTTCAAGGCCATGTCGTGCGGTGTTCCCTCTTGTAGATAGAGGTTTCCGATACTTTTCACGAACTCTACAGACTTGTTTTTCAGTGGTTCTATGATAGGGACTATTCTCTGTTTTCTTCTAATATTAAATAACGCAAAAAGCAGTAATCCCACCAGTAGCAGCTGCCATGCGTGTCTGAGGTTGTCATTCTGAAGGATAAATCTCAGTGGCGACTGGGATTCTCTTTTTTTATTGTAATTTTCTGTAAACCAAATGGTTTTGTTGTTCGGAAGGTATGAAAATACATTTTCTACATACTTATGCCCTTCGGGTTTTAAGAGATAATAATTGGTCAGAATAAGCGGCTCCGAATGAAGATAAAAATTACCTTTTCCAAAAGGAACTTGGATGAAATTAAAACTTACTTTCTTCCCATCTTTTTCGATGTAACCTAAAATTTTCTGACCAGAGTTTATTTCTTTAAAACCTGTTCCAGAAGGCGCTTTATCTATTAGGATGCTGTTTTTCATTTTTTTATCTAATAGATGGAAAGTCAGCTTTTTATCTTCATCAATGTCATTCAGATATTCGTAAGATACATCTATGGTGTCAGGGAGGGAGTAGAAAACTTTATTGATAACCAATACATTAGCGCCTTTTTCTGTTTGTTCTAAGATTTTTTTCCAAGACTCATCATCAAAATGTTTATTGAAAACCAGAATGTTATGAGCAGGAAGGTTAGGATTTTGTTTGTAATAATTAAACGGCGATTCCTCCACACGCTCTACATTTTTGAGAAGTCCATTTACTTCTTGGTTGAAAACATAAAGCCCGAAAGGAGTTTTCTTATGAATGTCAAAGTTTTTCCGCCAGTCTATGACCTCGGTTTTATTGACTTCCAGCAGTCCCAGTATCACCAAAACGATGACAAGTATTATTCCATAAATTCTAAATGTTTTGTTCATTCAGTCTATATTTTTTCATGAAAAACCGACCATTTTTCTTTCATCTGGTGGTAGGAATTTTCATCAATTTCAAATTCACCATACCATACATAATCAAATATTTTTGCGGCTTCTCGGAATTTTCTTTGTAGTTGTTTTTCTTTGATTTCGGTCATGTAGTCTCGGTTGGTTTTCTTTGGATTCCACTCTATGATATTTTTATCCGCTAATATCTTTAAAACCCAGAGAAACTGATACCTTACCGCATATCTGAAATCACCATTTCTTTCATAGCCTTTGATGCTTTCCTGAAAGTTGATTTCATGGATATTTTCATGAAGTTCATTCACTTCTATATTGATTTTTTTGTTTTTCTTCCCAAAAAAGAAATTGCCCTCTTTTGAGATAAGGAATTTTATCAAGAAATAAAGCACAAAACCTATGATGATAATGGCTAAAAATCTCATTATACTTTCCGCAAAATCAAAAGGCTTATTAGAATTGATACTTCCGAAAATAGATTCTAAAAGTTCTATGAATTTTCTTTGCAGCTTTTCCCATAGAGATTCTCTTGGTTTGGTAGCGGTATAGTCATACTCTTTGGACTGATACTTGTTTTTATAGTTTTCTGGAAAGGTTTTAGGGAAAATTACATCATCGGTTTCCTTTATGGAGTTCAGTAAAGAATCCATTTTCCGCTCCTCATAGGCATTATTATCTAATATCTGCTCAGGAACATCATCTAGTTCTATTTCATCTGTTGAAGCCTGTCCATGAAACAGCCCTAAACTGCCGAAGAAAATTAAAAGTGCAACAAACTTAAATCTCATTCCGTCCAATAGTTTCGATTTCAGATAAATCCATTTTTCTATGAAGGTCAGTGCGGTTGTCATAGTACATTAGTCCAGCGTTTACATAAATCAAATTATTCGCTAAAAAACTAATGAACATCACCACTGCATAAATGATAATCAATGCAAAAGCTGTTCCGCTGCCACTATCTGAATTGCCCATGTCTCCTACACTCAAAGCCCCTAATATAGTGAAAAACATAGGGATAAAGGTAAATATAGAGATTACAGTTTGTATGATAAAATATGTAACTACTGTAGAGCCCCAATATTTCCAAAAAGGTGATTTTCCTTCTCTGTTCGGATAGTTAAACTGAGCAGAGATAGCATAGGAAAGAGAACCAAAGAAGCCTCGTTCCGTGTGGAAATAATCAAACAGAAGGAAATTGATAGCATTCATCACGATAGGAGCCAAAAAGAAAATCAAAATCAGTCCTATCAGTAAGAAAACCAATAAGAAACTGATACCAAAAACGATCACAACCAAAGGAAAAATGATAAACAATAATCCTAAAAATAAGATAAGAATTTTCCCTGCATTTTTCTTCAGGTCGTTTAGTATTTCATCGGTTTTGATGTCTGTACTACCCGTTTCGCTGGCTCTTTTCATGTATAGTACAGGGAAACAATAATTGATAATAGCCGCTGCCAAAAACAATATGAAAATCAGCGATGTTATTAAAATCAAAGTTCCTATATTCTCCTCAAAATATTCTTCAAAATATCGGCTTTGTCCTTCCATATTAGAACCAAACATCTGAGAAAAAAATTCGCGGTAGCCCACTACTGCCAGCACCATCATCAGTATCAGTATCAGACCATTTATCAAGAAATAATTCTTGAAATAGTTCTTTCCATATATTTTGAAGAAAGCAAAAGAATCGGAAATCAAACTACCGAAATCTCTTCTTTTATAAAATTCAAACATTGTTTTTTAATTTTTTATTAACATAATAAGGATACACAAAATAATAAAAACTAATGAACGCCAGCATTCCCAAAATCAAAACAGAATTGAAAATCTCGTTCATTTTCAAAGCATAGCGGGTAACGAACCCCTCTAAAATTCCTGCAATAATAGTAAAAGGAATGGTGCTGACAAATATTTTAATGGCATTTTTTGCTCCTATTTTAAAGGAATTAAACCTAGAATAAGTTTTTGGAAACAAAATAGAACTACCCAACATAAGCCCTGCCATAGCCTCTACTACCATACTGAAAATCTCAAAAACTCCATGAATCCAGATACCTCTCAAGCTATCTTCCAGTGCCCCATGCTGATAGAAAAAATACTGAAAAGCCCCCAGCATAATGCAGTTGTACAAGAAATAAAGCAGCGTTCCCAGCCCTGCAAAAACTCCTAAAATAAATAGATAAGCCCCCACACGGAGATTGTTTAGAATAATGGCAACAGCACTCCCAAAGTTGGAGCCTTGCTGATAAACGCCTACAGCATTGCCTTTTTCTATGTTTTCTATGGTCATATTTACATAGCCTTCCCCTAAAATAAGCTCCACAAATGTAGTGTCATAATGAGCCGAGAGAACGCCTATCCCTGTGAAAATCAAGAAAAAACAAAAGGCGTAAAGCAAGAATTTATAATTTTCATACACCAAAAGAGGAACTTCTGTTTTGAAGAAATATAAAAGTCTGTTTTGCTCTATTCTCTTGGTTTTGTAGATTTTTTGAAAAATCTGGCTGGAGAGATGGTTTAGATAAATGGTAGTATTACTTTTCGGATAATAAGTCTGTGAAAAAGACAAATCATTGACCAAGTTTATATACAAAGAAGATAGGTCATCTGGATTTTTTTTAATTTTTCCATCAATAACCTGCTCTATTTCCAACCATTTTTCTTTATTTTGCCTAATAAAAAAAACTTCTCTCATAATTCGGCTAAATTAGTAAAAATATGTCTAAAATTGCAATAAATACATCACAAAATGTAAATATTAATTTTAATATTGCCAGCATAGGGGATAGAATATTGGCTTTTTTCATTGATATGATTATCAAAGCAGCCTATATGATTGTGCTTTTTATCATTTTATTTAAAGTTTTAAGTGTAGATAATGTATTTAAAAATTGGGATGAATGGACTGTGATGGCTTTTTTTGGGATAATTACCCTGCCGATTCATCTTTATACTTTGGTCTGTGAGAGCCTGATGGAGGGTCAGACTTTTGGAAAGAAGATAATGAAAATCAGAGTAGTGAAAATAGATGGATACCAGGCGAGTTTTGGGGATTATTTTGTGCGCTGGATTTTTAGAATCGTAGATGTTTTTTCTAGCGGAGGAGTAGTGGGGCTTATCACGGTCATTGTCTCTAAAAACAATCAAAGATTCGGAGGAATGGTCTCTGGAACAGCGGTGATTTCCCTTAAAAATAAAATCAATATTTCTCATACGATTTTAGAAAACCTTCAGCAGGACTATGTTCCTGATTTTCCGCAAGTTGTATTATTGTCTGATAATGACATGAGGATTATAAAATCTAATTATCAAAAAGCTGTGATTACCTATGACAAGATTATTTTGCATCAGTTATCTAATAAAATAAAAGAAATCCTTAAACTAGAAATAGACCACAGGGAACTTACCGAAAAGCAGTTTATAGACAAGATTATCAAAGATTATAACTACTATACAGGGAAAGAGTGATTTTTCTAAATTTATATCTTGCAAAATCAAAAAAATCGTATTATATTTGTCTCGCATTAGTCAATAATTTTGAAAATGTTATCAAGAAAGGTGGAGAGATTAGACTCTGTGAAACCTTAGCAACCCTCCAAATACTCACGGAGAAGGTGCTAAATTCTACTCGCTGAATGAGGGAGATAACGAACACTACATTTTTCAATAAAGTAGCATTTTCAAGGATAAAAAATAAAATAAAATAAAATTGGAAAGTTCGCTGCTTAATCATCTTAAAATAGATAATTTCACTACTCAGAGTGGAGTATTATATACTGATTTCCCGCTGAGCTACCAAGTCTTTGGGCAAAAACTGCATACAGCGTCTGTTATTTTGGTCAATCACACCCTTACAGGAAACTCTAATGTGGCAGGAGAAAAAGGCTGGTGGAAAACCCTCGTGGGGTATGGGAGTGTGATAGATTTACAAAAATATACCGTTGTCTGCTTTAATGTGGCGGGGAATGGCTATGATGGTTTTTTCATTGACAATTATAAAAACTTTACCGCAAAAGACATGGCGAGGCTTTTCGTTTTGGGGTTGGAAAACCTTGGGATAAAGGAGCTTTATGCTTTGGTGGGAGGTTCTGTCGGTGGGTCTATCGCGTGGGAAATGCTCTGCGAAGCACCTCATTTGGCTAAAAAATTCATTCCTGTGGCTACGGATTATAAGACTTCGGCCTGGCTGCATTCACAGTGTCTGGTGCAGGAATTTCCGCTCGAAAGCGAA
>CAUSFO010000055.1:0-11685 GCA_963530895.1 uncultured Flavobacteriaceae bacterium
AAAAAGAACACCAAATAACTGAAAGAATAAAAGAACACCAAACCAAAGTAGAAAAATTAAAAAGCTTTGAACAAAAAAGGAAGATTTACTAAAACTTTATAGCAATCAAGTTTTAGTTCATTCCGAATATACTGCAAAACTAGAAGAATTAAAAAAAGAAGAATTTTTAGGTCTCAAAGAAATTCATAATGATTGGGGAAATATAAAAATAATGATAAATCAATACCTTAAAATGAAGTAATAAAAAAGATTACCAAATGGTAATCTTTTTATTTGTTTAATTAGAAAATTTCTCTTCCTGAGAAGTGGAATGCAGCTTCTATTTGTGCATTTTCATCAGAGTCAGAACCATGAACAGCGTTTTCTCCTACGCTTCTTGCGAACATTTTTCTGATAGTTCCTTCTGCTGCTTCTGCTGGGTTAGTAGCACCGATCAATTTTCTGAAATCTTCTACTGCATTGTCTTTTTCCAAAACAGCTGCTACGATAGGCCCAGAAGACATAAACTCTACTAATTCTCCATAGAATGGTCTCTCTGCGTGAACTTCATAGAATTTTTTAGCATCAGCTACAGTAAGCTGAGTAAGTTTCATTGCTTTAATTTTAAATCCAGCTTCTGAAATTTTTCCTAAAATTGCTCCGATATGCCCGTCTGCTACTGCATCTGGCTTAATCATTGTAAATGTAATCTTTCCTGCCATTTTCTTAAAATTTATTTTCCGCAAAAATACGATTTAATTTTCACATATGTATATTTGTTTTTGATATTTTTGGCACGATATTTGATAATACCCAAAATAAGATTCTCATATTAAATTTGAGTTTTCATGGTTATTAGTTTTTACCTCTTGTAAATTTTAATTTACAGGAGGTTTTTTATTTTTAACTTTTTAAATTTAATTTTTGAGTTTGGCACAGTATTTGATAAATGTGATAAAGAGTAGATTCTCATGTTTAATTTGAGTTTTCATGGTTATTAGTTTTTACCTCTTGTAGATTTTAAATTTACAGGAGGTTTTTTTATTTTCAATTTTTTAATTCTATATTTGCCGTGACAAGTGCGGCTTGTTGATTTCTTTAATGAAATAGGAAAGTCTGGACACCACAGAGCAGCATAGCGGGTAACGCCCGTCCGTAGCGATACGAGGACAAGTGCAACAGAAAGCAAGTACAGTACGGCTGTAGTGAAATCAGGTAAACTCTATGCGGTGCAACACTAAGTATATCGGCAACTAAGGGTAGCTCGTCCAATGCCGAGGGGTAAGTGGCTAAAGTTTTATAGCAATATAAAATGTAGATAAATAACAAGCACTTTGATTTTTCAAAGGACAGAATCCAGCTTATAGCACTTGTCTTTATTATATTTTGGTTCTATTGAGAAATAGATGAAAAGGGAATCGGATGAAAATCCCGAGCTGTCCCCGCAACTGTAAATTGCAAAAAAAGTTTCTACAAAAATGCCACTGCTCACGCGGGAAGGCGTAGAAATGCAAAAGCCAGGAGACCTGCCAGATATAAATTTAATAACAAAACTTTCGGAGGAAAAGTAGAATTATGATTAAAAAGTATATTTCCCTAATCATTTTGGGAGTTGTCTCCTTTGTAGCTGCACAAGAGAAAAAAATAGATACAGTTTTTATTTCGGATAAAAAACTGAACGAATCTGTACATTTCCAGAAGGTTATCAATCTTTCGGACAATATTCATAAAAACACCAGCAATCTTTCGGAAACACTTCGGTTTTCTACACCTCTCTACATCAAAGAAAATAGTAGAGGAATGGTGTCTTCGCCCTCTTTCCGTGGGACAACAGCGCAGCAGACGGCTTTCATCTGGAATGGCATCAATATCAATTCCTTATTTTTAGGGCAGGGAGATATTAATAATATTGGACTTCTTAATTTTGATAAAATCAGTGTAAAAGCTGGTGGAGGAAGCATTTCCTACGGCACGGGCGCCATCGGCGGAACGATACATTTGGATGATAAAATCCAGTTCGGAAAAGGGCTTAACGGGAATTTGTTCTCGGAATTTGGGTCTTTTAACACTTTAAATTCGGCTTTAAAAATAGCTTACAGCAATGATAAATTTTCTGTAAAACTAAACACTGCCCTTGCCAAAAGCGAAAACAACTACGAAGTTCCAAAAGAAAAATACATCAACAGAAACGGAGCTTATTACCAATACAACTACTCTATTTCGGCTGCTTATCGTTTTAATGACCATCAGAAAATCGCAATGTTTTCGCTGTGGAATACGGGATTACAGCATTATCCTGTTTTTTCTGAAAGCCAGACAAAAACGAAATATTCCACCGATGGGCTGAAAACCATGATTAACTGGCAGAGCGATTACGGCAATTTTCATAATGATTTGAAACTGGCTTTTCTGAGCGAAAAATACGATTATTACACCGATATAAATTTACCAAAAAGCAATGGCGCAGAGGGAAAAACTTGGCTCGTCCGCAATGATTTTTCTTATCAAAAGCCTAATAATTTCAGCATAAATCTAATCAGCGAATACCAATACAACACCGCTGAGGGATACTCCTCTGGAATCACAAACCCTAAGAGAAACACTGGTTATCTGGCGATTACGGCTAATAAAAATTTATTTTCGCGCCTTTATCTAGAAGGCTCACTCAGAAAAGATTTGGTGGAAAATATAGAAAGTCCTTATCTTTTTTTCATCGGGTCTCGTATAGATTTTACCAAAAATTATTCATTAAAACTAAACGCTTCTAAAAATTTTAGATATCCTACTTTTAATGATTTATACTGGCAGCCAGGCGGAAATCTGAACCTAAAACCAGAGACTGCATACCAGTTTGAAATCAATCATTTATTCAAGTTTAAAAACCTGAATATAGACATCGCTTCTTTTTATAATGATATAGAAAATCTTATCCAGTGGCTGCCTACTTCTTCTGGATATTGGTCGCCATTTAACAGCAAAAAAATTCGCTCTTTTGGTGGTGAAATTTATACCGATTATACCCATAATATAGGCAAAAACACTTTGAAAATAAGTCTTTCCTACGCTTATACCAACTCCAAAGACACAGAAAAAAACAAATCCCTTTCCTATGTACCAAAGCACAAAGCCAACGGGCTTATTTCCCTGAAAAACAAGTATTTAAACCTATTCATCCAAGGAATGTTCACCAGCGAAGTTTTCACAACGACCGATGAGAACAAAAACTACCTGCTGTCTCATTACACCATCGTAAATACGGGAGTTGAGTTTTATTTAAAGAAAAACATCACTTTAGGTGGAAAGATTAACAATATTCTAAATCAAGTCTATAAAACCAGCGACTACTATCCGCTGCCTTTGAGAAATTTTAATATCAATTTTAATATCAATTTTTAATAATTTACATTCTATGAAAAATTTTAAAATCACAGGGCTTATCGCTCTTTTAGCCCTAACGGCCGTTTCTTGTAACCGAGACGAAGCAGATGCTATCATTCCTGCAGAAAAGCACGAAAACGGAATTCTCGTAGCAAATGAAGGTAAATTCGGAACTCCCAATGCAGAACTAAGCTACATCAGCAGAGGGTTTTCCTCCATCAAAAACGACATCTACAAAACTACGAATGGAGAAAACCTAGGAGATGTCCTTCAGCATGTGAATTTCCACAATGGAGAAGCCTATCTTGTGGTGAATAATTCTAACAAAATCATCGTCACTGACAGATATACTTTCCAGAAAAAAGCTGAAATCACACAAGATGTTAAAAATCCTCGTTACATCACTTTCGTAGGAAATAAGGCCTATGTTACCAACAGCACTTACGGCGGAGAACAAAGCGTAACTATTTATAATACAGAGAATAACAGTCTAATTAAAAAAATCCCTAGCAGCGATACCGTTGAAAGAATCGTAACTGCTGGAACCAATGTATTTGTTCAAAATGCAAGTTTTGGAACAGGAAACAAGCTGACTATCATTTCCTCCGCTTCTAATAATGTAACAGGAACCATCACTGTTCCTAATGGAGCCATCAACAAAACCATTTCTTATAACAACGATGTCTATGTAATTGCAGGAAAAGCTACCGAAGCTGATTCTCATATTTATAAATATAATTCCAGCGGAAGCCTCACAAGTACGGTAACTCTCACAGGAATAAAAAATGCCAACAACATCGAAATAGACAATGGATACATCTATTTCACAGCAGGAACTGGAGTATATTCTATGGAGCTTTCTTCCAGCACTGCTCCAAGCAGTCCTGTATTTAGTGTTACAGATAACGGATATTCCACTCTTTATGGATTTAATGTGATTGATGGACTTATATACATTTCCGATGCCAAAGGATTTACCCAAGCCAGCGAAGTAAGCATCTATACTCCTTCGGGAATTCGTATAAAAACTTTCTCTTCAGGAATGGGAACGAATGCTTTCTACAAAAATTAAAAATAAAAAAATTGGGCTTAGATAAGTCCAATTTTTTTTGCTTCTTGTATTACTAATTCTTTTGCGGCTTCATGTTCATTAGGAATTTCTCCCTCCAAAACTGCCTCTTTTACTCTTTCCTTCAAAATTCCTATCTCTCTGCCAGGCTTCATGTTAAACATCTGCATAATCTCCTCGCCTGTTATTGGCGGCTGAAAATTTCTTACATGGTCTTTTTCCTCTACTTCCTTTATTTTTTTCGCCACATATTCGAAATTCTTCTTGAATTTTTCCTGTTTGTAAGAATTTTTTGTTGTGATATCAGCTTTACAAAGGGTAAACAAATCCTCTAAATCCTCTCCTGCATCAAACAGCATCCTGCGCAGCGCACTATCCGAAACATCATCTGAAATAAGGGCAATCGGTCTAGAAGACAATTTCACCATTTTTTGAACATATTTCATATCCTTCCCTAGTGGAAATTTCAGCCTTTGGAAAATAGTTTTCACCATCTTTGACCCTAAAAACTCATGCCCGTGGAATGTCCATCCTGTTCCTTTCACATATTTTTTTGTTGGAGCTTTGCCCACATCATGCAATAATGCTGCCCATCTGAGCCAAAGATTATCCGTGTTTTTTGAGATGTTATCCACCACTTCCAGCGTATGCCAGAAATTATCTTTATGCTTTTGCCCTTCTACTTCTTCTATCCCTTCTAATGCTGTGAGCTCTGGTAAAACAATATCCAAAAGCCCTGTTTTTTTCATAATTTCCAGCCCTACGGAAGGTTTTTCAGACAGCATAATTTTGTTAAACTCCACCATTATCCGCTCCACAGTGATTATTTCTATTCTTTTCGCTTCTTTTTCTATGGCTTCCAATGATTTTTGTTCTATTGAAAAACCAAGTGTAGAAGCAAACCTAATGGCGCGCATCATTCTCAAAGGGTCATCTGAGTAGGTTTGGACTGGTTCTAATGGAGTTCGAAGTATCTTCTGCTCCATGTCCTCCATTCCGTTAAATGGGTCTATAAGTTCCCCAAAATTATCTTTATTAAGAGAAATCGCCATCGCATTTACCGTGAAATCTCGTCGCTTTTGATCATCTTCCAATGTTCCCTGCTCCACCTGAGGGTTTCGGCTGTCAGCACTATAGCTTTCCTTTCTTGCGCCTACAAATTCCAGTTCTAAATTTTCATAACGAAACATGGCTGTTCCATAAGTTTTGAAAATAGAAACTTTAGTTTCAGGATTGATACTTTTTGCAATGGCTTGTGCCAGTTCTATTCCACTGCTTTCCGTTACAAAATCTATATCTGTAGGAGACTTTCTACCGAGCAGCAAGTCTCGGACATACCCTCCAACAATATAGACAGACTGCCCTCTATCATGAGCAACCTGAGAAATTATTTTGAATATTTTTAGATTTTTATTTTGTGTAAGATTTACTTTCATCACATAAAAGGATATTTGTTATTTTTAAAAACACACTGATAAAAGTAACAAAAAAGACCTTTGATAGTTACCAAAGGTCTTTCTTTTGTAGCCCGTAGGGGAATCGAACCCCTCTTGCAAGAATGAAAATCTTGAGTCCTAACCGATAGACGAACGGGCCAACTATACTTTCTTATGCTAATTTATTAACATGCTTTGTTAATTTACTTTTCAAATTAGCCGCTTTGTTTTTGTGGATGATATTTCTTTTTACTAATTTATCCAACAAAGAAACTACTTTTGGTAATTGTTCTAGTGCAACAGCTTTATTTTCTTCATTTCTTAATACTTTCATAGCTGTTCTAGCAGTTTTATGATAGTATCTGTTTCTCACTCTTCTTTTTTCAGACTGTCTAATTCTTTTTAATGCTGACTTGTGATTTGCCATAATCTTTTAAATATTTTACAAAGTAAATTTATTACTACTACTATTTTAAATTCAAAAAGTAGCCCGTAGGGGAATCGAACCCCTCTTGCAAGAATGAAAATCTTGAGTCCTAACCGATAGACGAACGGGCCAACTGTTTTTTGCGTTTGCAAATATACAAACTTTTTCTATCCCACCAAAATTTTTTGAAAAATTATTTATTATTTTTTTGGATTACGGGATTTTTTATACCTTTTTCTTCCATTTGTTTTCTCAGTTTTACGGCTTCTTCAAGGGTTTTTACATTTCCTGCAGTATAGTAATGTGTGTCTCCTATTTTTTCTCTTTTGACATCAGAAATTTTATTTACAGGAGAATCTTTTGGCAGCCTTGATGGTGAAGCGGCTAGTTCTATAGTATAATAACCTTGTGATAACTTTTGGTCAGGTGTAAAATTAACCACTGTAGCGTTTTTAAATCCAGCATCTTTGGCTGTTTTCAAGTTTTCATCTCGTATAGATGCATAATTAGTCGTGCTGTAATAATATCTATACCTAGAGCCATCCTTTATAGTCAAAATATATTTCAAGCCTCTGAATGCAGGGTCTCCTTCATTATATTTAGTTACAGAACTCATCAGCAGGATACGGCTGTCCGTTTTCATTGGTTTTTCTGCTTCTTTTACTGGCTCTGCTTTTACATTTCTATCCAGTCTTTTCTTATAATTCACAATAGCCTGATATACAGACTCCGCTATAGCTTCTTGCCCTTCTTGGCTGGATATATATTTAGCTTCTTCATAATTACTAACAAAACCCATTTCCACTAAAACTGAAGGTGTTGCATTTCTTCGTAAAACATGGAGGTTCTGCTGTTTCACACCTCTTGAATATCTTTTATCTTTATTCACAAAGTTATCTTCTATAAGTCCTCCCAATAAAAGACTGCTTTCTAAGTATTTACTTTGCTGAATTTTTAGGGCAATCAGAGATTCTGGAGAATTCGGGTCATAAGAAGCAAAGGTTTCTCTATCCTGCTCATCGAGATAGATTACATCGTTCTCAGCTTTTGCTACTTCTAAATTTTCTTTGTTTTGGTTTGGTCCTTGTACAAAAGTTTCTGACCCATAAGCCTCTGGTCTTTTGGAAGCGTTACAATGCATTGATACGAATAAATCCGCCTTACTTCGGTTGGTTAAATTAGTCCTTTCTGTAAGTGTAGGATAAACATCTGTTTTTCTAGTGTATATAACTTTAAAATCTTTATTTTTTTCTAATTTTTTCCCAATCAATAGAGTGACAGCCAAGGTGATATCCTTTTCGTTCAGAGTTCCCAAATCCGAAAAAGTTCTGTATGAACCAGGGTCTGACCCACCATGCCCTGCATCCAAAACAACCGTAAACTTCTTATTCTGGGCGTAGGCTGGGATAAAAAATAATGTTAAAATTACTGTTAAAGTTGCTCTTATTAAAAATTTATTTATTCTCATCTGTTTAAAATTATTATTTTTGGGGCATTAAAATCTTACCATTGATAAATAAAAAGTTCAAATTTACCTTACAAATCTTAATTATCCTAATTTTTAACAATTTTTTAGCACAAACAAGCCCTAAAAACATTGAAGAAAATAAAGGAAAAAAAGATACTGTCGTTGTAGTAAACGAACAATTAGAGGACATATTGCTCAGTAAAGCAGAAAACAGCCGTTTTGATGTTGAGAAAAAAATGACTTTCCTTAACAAAAACGCCCAGATAAACTATCAGGACATGCAGATAGAAGCTGACTATATCAGCATAGACTGGGAAGGAGGAACTATTTTTGCAAGGGGAATGGTAGATTCTTCGGGAAAAATAACAAAACCTGCTGTGGCCACACAGGGCGGCAAAAAATATGAATACAACGAGGTAAGCTACAACTATAAAACCAAACAAGCCATAGCCTACAACGCTAGAACAGAGGAAAACGAAGGGGCTATAGTAGCCGAAAAAACCAAGAAAGTAAACGACTCTGTATTCTACATGAGAAGAGGTTTCTTTACAACTGATGAACTTTTCAGAGCTAAAAAAGATACTCTTCCTGACTACCACCTCTCTGCTCCCATCCTAAAACTTGTCAAAGGAAAAAATTCAGGGAAAGTGGTTACAGGACCTATTCAGCTTTACATAGAGCAGGTTCCTACGCCTTTGGCTCTTCCATTCGCTATTCTTCCTTTCACTGAAAAAAGAAGTGCAGGGCTCATCATTCCTAGTTTTGGGGAAAGAGCTGATGTAGGATTTTATCTCAATGGTTTAGGATATTACCAGCCTTTGGGGAAACATTTTGACCTAAAAATACTCGCTGACTACTACACCAAAGGAAGCTGGAACATCCGCCCAGAGGTCAATTACAAGAAAAACTACAAATACAGCGGTACTTTCCGCGGTGATATAGGAACCACTATAAGAGGAATAAAAGGCCTTGATTCTTATTCAAAATCAAGTACTTACAGAATATATTGGTCTCATCAGCAGGATGCAAAAGCTAATCCTTTCCTGCAACTATCTGCTTCTGTGGATATTGTGAGTAACCGATTTTATAATAATAACATCAACAACTCTTATATATTCAATCAAGATGTGCTAAACGCCCAACAGAACTCATCCATTACCCTTACTAAAAGATTCCTAAATCTACCCGTAACACTTACTGGAAACCTTACCTATTCACAGAATTTTTCTACTGGACTTACTAACCTGAGACTTCCTTCCCTCACTGCGAGCGTGAACCAGTTTTATCTATTCAAAGCTAAAGATGGCGTAAGAAAGGGACTAATAGAGAACATCACGGTAAATACTAAATTTGATTTCAGAAACGAAGTCAATGCCCAGCAAAACGAAATGTTCACAAAAACAATGTGGGACAAAATGAAATACGGAGCTAGAAATGTATCTACATTCAGCACCACCACTACATTTTTGCGATATTTCAACCTGTCACTATCCGCATCCGCAGATAATGTTTTGACAAATAAAACGATTAGAAAAAACTACAACTCAGCTACCAACACCGTAGAAACCACGGATGTAAAGAGCATCACTGGATTTAGCACCTTTAACACAAGTGCTTCCGTGCAGACTACGCTCTACGGAATGCTTAAATTCGGAAAAAACAGCAAAATCCAAGCGGTAAGACATGTCTTCACGCCAAGCATTGGTTTTTCCTACAATCCTGATTTCAGCAGTGAGAGCTGGGGATATTATCAAAAATACATAGATGCTACGGGAAATCCTATTTCGTATTCTATTTTTGAAAACGGAGTCTATGGTTCTCCTAGTGCAGGTCTTTCAAAATCAGTTACTTTCAATTTTAATAATAATATTGAAATGAAAGTTCTTTCAAAGAAAGATTCTACAGGAGTATCAAAAATAAAACTTTTTGAAAACATTGGAGTAAATTTCAGCTACAATGCTGCTGCGCCTACCTTTAAATGGTCGTATATCAACATCAATGCTCAGAATTCGTTCTTTAACAATAAACTGAGTCTGAATTACAATGCTTCTTTTGACCCTTACAAAATAGCATTTACGCCAGGTTCTGAAATAGGAACAAGGCTTGACAAACTGGGGAATTTCAGATTGCAATATTTTAATTTAGGGGCAAATCTATCCCTCCACGAGATTTTAAAACCGAAAAACAAAGAGAAAAAAACATATCAGAAAAAGGGCTACGCCATGATGGAAGCCTACCATTTTGATGATGATAACTACGCTCGTTTTGACCAAGACTGGACGATGAGCATCACCGCAAACTATTCCTATAACAACTCTGCAAAGAGGTATGGAGACCGCACAGCATCCATCGGGCTGAATGGTTCTATAAAACTTACGCCTTACTGGAATATCACAGGAAGCGCCCATTATGACTTGGTTAATAAAGCTTTCTCGTACTCCAGATTAGGCTTCACAAGAGACCAAAGGAGTTTTACGATTACTTTCAACTGGGTGCCTATCGGACAGTACAAGGTGTATGATTTCTTCATCGGAATTAAAGCCAATATCCTAAGAGATGCTTTAAAATACAAAACTCAGAGCTTCCCACAATCTACAAGTTCTTTCTAAAAAGAGAAGAATTTTGTATCTTTGCAAGTATGAAAAAGGTAATTTCTACTCAGGATGCTCCTCTTGCTATTGGAGCTTATTCACAAGCTGTTTTAGTGGATGGCATACTTTATATTTCTGGACAGATTCCTATCAATCCAGAAAATGGTAATCTTGTAGAGGGAATAGAGGAAGAAACCCACCAAGTGATGAAAAACCTAAAAGCCATTCTCCACGAGGCTGGGCTGGATTTTTCTAATGTTGTAAAAACGAGTATTTTCCTTACAGATATGAAAAATTTTCCTTTGGTAAATGATATCTACTCTTCATATTTCAGTAATGATGATTACCCTGCCAGAGAAACCATACAGGTAGCCGCCCTTCCAAAAGGAGTAAGTGTAGAAATTTCCATGATAGCCCACACCAAAATTTAGTTATGAGTTTTTTGAGAAATACTTTTGCTGTGCTGCTGGGACTTGGTGTCGCCATGCTTATCATCACTATCGGTCTGAGAATCAACTCCGAATGGATAACTTATTCTGGCTTCACACCCTTTGAAAAATGGAGCAGACTATTGGAGGACATGCGTGGAAACAGTTGTTTTTTCGTGGTACTACTGGTTTCCACGGGAATCGCATCCACCATCGGAGGTATCACCACAGCCTTCATCGTGAAAAAAGCCAAAGTAGCCTATGCCATCTTGATTGGTTTTATTCTGCTTTTTTTAGCTGTTTTGGACATTGTTTTTTTCGGATACCACCCTACTTTTTATCAGATAGGAATATTTCTTACAATATTTCCTTTTTCTTGGGTTGGAGGGAAAATTATAGAAGTTATCTTTAACCAAAGAGAAGAAAAAAACAGGAAAATCCAGTCAAACAAACATCAGGAATAATCCTATGAGCTGGGAATATTCCTTAAATTTAGACTCGGAAGAATCTGTGAGTTTAGTTGTGACGGATTTGAAAATCTGCGAATTATTCTGCTCTTCTACAACGGATTACATCGATTGGAAAAATCCAGAATCAATAGATGCCATCGCATACGATATAAGATTTTATACAGACAAAAAAAACTATTTACATTGCTATAAATAGTTTTTCTAAAAATATTTTTTCAGCTTTAAATTTAATTTTAGCGAAACACGATTATCACCTAAATGATTGTGACACAAACGAAAAAGTCACCTTGGAGCATATTTTCGCTCTGTTATTTAGTGTTTTTCTTCGCCTCGTCCCAGAGTTCGTCCATCTGTTCTAGGCTCATTTCAGACAAAACCAAATTCCTCTCTTGAGCTAATTTTTCCATCTCCTGAAAACGAGAAATAAATTTCAGGTTGG
>CAUSFO010000056.1:0-11680 GCA_963530895.1 uncultured Flavobacteriaceae bacterium
GAAAAGAATAGATGAAATGATATCCAAATATGGGGATTTAGAACCTTTTGTGATACTCAAAATGCACTTTTTGCATGAAGGAGCTCATTATAAGGAGTTTATATTCTACTATGAAAAGAAACCTGCAGGATATAGGAGGGTTTCTAAAGAAGCCATACAAGCTTATTGCTACCTAAAAGAATATGATAAAGCCATTACTTTGGCTAAAGAGAGGGCATCAGAAGAAAAAGGAAAATACAAAAAATATAGTATGGAATATGACTATATGTTGTATAGTTTTGATTGGTTTTTTATAAAATCATATTATAAAGATGAATCTATAAAAAACGAGTTAGAATCCTTTGTCAGTGGAATTGATTTGGATAAAGATGACGAATTCTATTCAACGATTTTGAAAAGATTTGAGGAACTGAAACGCTACGACAGCTATAGAGAAAAGAAAAAACTCACTGACAAAGAGAAAGAACAGAAAGAATCCGTGAAAGCCAATCTGCTGGAGGTATTTAAAGAAGGCTGTATTTGGTGTTACAGTTATTTTAAGGATTAATATAAATATGGTATCTTTGCAGAATAGAAAATTAAAAAGAATTTATGTCAAATATTTTAGCCATAGTAGGGCGACCTAATGTAGGGAAATCCACTTTGTTTAATCGTCTTTTGGAACGCAGGGAAGCCATCGTAGACAGCACTGCGGGGGTTACCAGAGACCGCCATTACGGAAAAAGCGACTGGAACGGCGTGGAATTTACCGTGATAGATACGGGAGGATATGATGTGGGAAGTGATGATATCTTCGAGGAAGAAATCAGAAGACAAGTGCAGTTGGCGGTGGATGAGGCTACTTCTATAGTCTTCATGGTCAATGTAGAAGAGGGGCTTACCGATACCGACCAAGAAATTTATCAGCTCCTTAGAAAAGCGAATAAACCGCTGTATGTGGTTGTAAATAAAGTAGATTCATCAAAGGAGCTTCTTCCAGCTACGGAATTTTATCAACTTGGAATAGAAAAATATTATACGCTTTCTTCTGCTACGGGAAGCGGAACGGGAGAGCTGCTGGATGATATCGTTAGGGATTTTCCTACTACGGAATATGTAGATGTATTTGAAGGGCTTCCGAGAATAACCATCGCTGGGCGACCTAATGTAGGGAAATCTACACTGACCAACGCTCTACTGGGCGATGAAAGAAACATCGTGACGGATATCGCAGGAACTACGCGAGACAGCATAGAAACTATTTATAATAAATTCGGGCACGAGTTTATTTTGGTGGATACGGCAGGAATGCGTAAAAAATCCAAAGTAAGTGAGGATTTGGAGTTTTATTCTGTGATGCGTTCCATCAGAGCGATAGAAAATTCTGATGTGGTTATCCTGATGATAGATGCTACCAAAGGCTGGGAAAGCCAAGATATGAATATCTTTGGGATAGCACAGAAAAACCGAAAAGGAATAGTAATTTTGGTTAATAAATGGGATTTGGTGGAGAAAGAAACCAATACCATGAAGCAGTTTGAAAACCAAATTCGTGAGAAAATAGCTTTGTTCAGTGATGTGCCTATTTTGTTCATTTCGGCATTGACAAAACAAAGAACCCTAAAAGCTGTGGAAACCGCAGTGGAAGTCTATGAAAACCGTAAAAAACGAATTAAGACAAGTAAGCTGAATGAAATCATGCTTCCTATCATAGAAAACACGCCGCCGCCAGCTCTGAAAGGGAAATACATCAAAATAAAATACTGCACACAGCTGCCTACGGTGACGCCGCAGTTTGCGTTTTTCTGTAACCTGCCGCAGTATGTGAAAGAACCTTATAAAAGGTTTATAGAAAACCAATTGCGTAAGAATTTTGATTTTACTGGAGTGCCTATTGAGGTTTATTTCAGACAAAAATAGTTTTCGTCCTCTTCCTTTTGTATAAGGAGGGGGATATTTTTAATAATATAGAAAAAATTAAACAATTATGATGCATATACTTTCTAACGAGGTTTCGCTGGTTAATTCTTGGATAAATGAACTGAGAAATGTAGAAGTTCAGACTGATAGAATGAAATTCCGTAGAAATATGGAAAGAATAGGCGAAATCGCAGCCTTTGAAATTAGTAAAAAATTGGATTACAAAGAGATGGAAATCACCACGCCTTTGGATAAAATCAAAGTGAAAGAAATCGCTGTGCAGCCTGTGATTACTACGATTTTGAGAGCTGGAGTTCCACTGTTTCAAGGAGTTTTGAACTATTTTGACAAGGCAGACTGCGGTTTTGTGGCGGCGTATAGAAAACACGATATGAACGACTATTTTTCCATCAAACAAGATTACCTTACTTGCCCTAATATAGAGGGAAGACCGCTCATCGTGGCAGATCCTATGCTGGCAACAGGTGCCAGTCTGATAGAAGCCCTGAAAGACCTGCTTACTCACGGAAAGCCTTCGCAGATACACATTGTGGCGGCTATTGCTAGCAGACAAGGTGCAGAGGCAATCAGAGCGGCTTATCCAGAAGCGCATATTTGGATAGGAGCGATAGATGAGGAGCTGACTTCCAAGGGCTACATTACGCCAGGGCTGGGCGATGCGGGAGACCTTAGTTTTGGAGAGAAATTACAAAATTAGAAAAGAGAGGCTGTTTATCAGTCTCTTTTTTTATTTTATGAATAAAAATGTTATTATAATGGAAGAAATTTAAGAAATGCCAGATTGCATTTTATCATAAAAATGGCGTTCATTCTTCAAAACTTTTTCCAAAACCTCAGGAGATAGTTGAGAGCGTAATTTTTTTATTTCTTTCTGATAAAAAGTAATTCTTTCTTCTAAAGAAAATTTCTCAGGAGCTACAATTTTTTCTTCTGCTTTATAATATTCTTCAAGTGTCATTTGGCTAAAACTTTATACGAAGTTACAAATAAATTTTAAAATTTAGATTTATATAAATAAAAACCACACCAGTACCGAAGTACCGATGTGGTAAAAACTATAATTGATAAAAAGATGTCTAGTTGTACCCAGCTTCATTCATATCGTCATTATTTTGATCTTGTCGCTCAGGTTTTCTCTGTGGTTTGCTTTCTGTGGCATTTCCACTTTTGAATCTGTAAGAGAACGAAAGCAAGAACTGTCTTGGCATCATCTGCATTTCATTATATCTTGTGAAAGTATCTGAGTCTGTGTAAGTTCTTCTCTTTCTGGAGTTGAAAACATCTTGAACACTGAAACTGATGGTTCCTGTATTATTCCAGATATTCTTGCTGATACCGATGTTTAGAGAATAGGTGTCCTTTTTCTCTGTATTATAATCTCTATGTCCGCTGCGGAAATCTCCCTGAAGCTGTAAATTCGTAGTTTTATTGATTTTAAACGCTGAGGTAAGTTTTGCTTTTAGGTTATTTCCTTCGTTTATAATCGTAGAGTTATTATAAGTCATTTCGTTTTTGTATCGGTAAAGATTGACATTACCATACACTCTAAACCAGCTGGTAGGGCTTACGCTGTAGCTAAGGTCTAGACCATATCTATCCTCTGTTCCTAAATTGAAAGGTCTGGAAAGGATGTACTCTGTCGGCTGTCCTGTGATAGGATGGATATAGGTCTGCTCCTCTGTGATGGAACTGATGTCATCAGTGGTTCTTTGGTAATAGAGCGTAGGGTTGATATTCCATTTAGCTCTGGAATAATTGTAACTGAACTCAAATGAATTAACAAAAGATGGATTGAGGTCAGAATTTCCCATAAATCTATTTGGGTCGCCACTGATTCTCATCACAGGAATGATTTCCCAAGACTTAGGTCTTTTGATTCTTCTCGAATAATTTAGTGAGAACTGGCTCTTTTCCGTGATATCATAGCTTAAGAATATAGAAGGGAAAAACTCATTGTATTTTTTGCTTTTTGTAGAAAGTCCAGTAAGATTGTTATTGGCTTCGATATCAATATTGATATTTTCGTTTCTTACACCAAGCTGATACCCGAATTTTCCGATTTTACTCTTGAACTGAGCGTAGAACGCCAAAAGCTGCTCTGTGTAGTTGTTTTTCCCTGTAACATCATCAAATGTGATGAAACTCCCTCCTGAAAGCCCTTGGTAAGAGTTATTGATATCATTATTATTATAGTCATATCTAGCACCCGCTTCTATTTTAGAGTTTTCGCCAATAGGCAGCTCGTAGTCTAATTTTCCTATCCAAGTTTTTCTAGAAAAATCAGCCACATTTAGGTATTGATAAAGGGTATGAGAGGTGTTTCTATTATCAAAAATATTACTTTCTGAGTTGTTGCTCGTATTCTGGAAGCTACCGCTCAGCTCTAGCATATGCCCTTTGTTATTGAATTTATGCTCTAATCCTGCATCTACTTGTATGCTGTTATTTTCATCAAGTCCATCAGTTTTTCTGTATGTGCTTCCTGTGAGAGAAGAGGTGTTTTGCTGAAGACTGAATCCGTCCATCAGCATTCTATTGGCAGAGAATGAAGCATTTACCGAAGTTTTATCTGTAAGGCTGTAAGTGAAACCTGTGTTGAAATTGTAGTTTTTCATTTCAGGTTTATTTTCGCTGCTGGTAGTGAGGCTTTCTCCTGTATTTTTATAAAAAATATCTGCATAGCTTTCGGATTTATTTTTCATATATCCGCCGCCGCCATTCACGAACCAAGTCCATTTTCCGTAGTTCCAAGAAAGATTGGTATTCAGTCTTGTAGCAGGATTGTAGCCAAGGCTTCCGTTCACGGACCCATTAAAGCCCAACGAAGAAGTTTTTTTCAGAATGATATTGAGGATACCAGCTGTTCCCTCAGCTTCGAATTTTGAAGAAGGGTTAGAAATGATTTCTATTCTGTCAATTTGGTCGGCAGGGATACTTTTCAGCGCAGCACTGATATCATCGGTAATTCCCAGCACAGAAGAAGGCTTCCCATTGATAAGGAATTTCACATTAGAATTTCCTCTCATAGACACAGAGCCGTCAGTCTCCACGCTCACAGAAGGGACATTGTTCAGGACATCGTGCAGAGTGCCTCCTTTTGAGGAGATATCCTGTCCTACATTATAGGTTTTTTTGTCAAGTTCCACTTTATAAGGTGCAGAACTTTTCGCAGTGATGACTACTTCGGCGATTTGTTTTTCGCTACTGTTTGATTTTGAATTGTTTGCAGTTTTACTGGTTTCTGGTTCTAGGATAATGTTCCCAATATTAGCAGCGCCTTGGATTTCTATTTCGTAGGTTTTTCTTTTGAAATTAACTGCATCGATTACCATTTGATAAGTCCCATTCGCCAAATTTAAAGCAAAACTACCACTGTCATCTGTCATTGAGGCATCACTCAGCGCAGCATTAGTTTTATTATTAAATTCTATGGAAGTATAAGGCACGACTGCGCCATTTTGGTCAGTGATTTTTCCTTTAATGCTTTGTTTTTCTTGGGCGTTCATCATTACTGCCGCTCCCAAAAAGAAGGTCAAACCGATGGTTTTCTTCCCAAAAATCCTTGTTATTTCAATATGTGACATAAAAAACTTTTTAGTGTTAATATTCTTTTAGATGATAAAAATCATAAAAGGTTAAAAATAAAAACAATTTTTTTTTAAAATCTCTATATTTACAGCCACAAAATCAAGAATATGGTATTGAGTAGAATCTGGAGTATGTTTATCATCATTGCTATTGCGGTGGCAAGTTTCAAATATCTTTTTTCGGATAATTATAAAGCCGTTTATAATGATATGGTAGTGGGCAAAGGAGGCGATACGGTGGCTATCGCAACCAAACCATTGGCTGATGTTCCGCTTGAAATTTCCGAAAAACTAAAACAAGAAAAATTAGTAATAAAAGATAAAATCCATTATCAAAATCAAGATACTGACAAAGTAAGAATATACAGAGTTCAGGAGGCGAGCGGGGTGATAGGTACGGCGCAGACAGCGGTGGAGATTAGTTTGGGGCTTATAGGTATTATGACTTTGTTTATGGGCTTTATGAACATTGCCGAGAGAGCAGGCGGAATCAATCTTTTGAGCCGAATAATCCAGCCGTTTTTCTCTAAACTTTTTCCAGAAGTTCCTAAAGGGCATCCTTCTTTTGGGCTTATGATGCTGAATTTCAGTGCTAATCTCTTGGGGCTGGATAATGCAGCCACGCCATTCGGACTAAAAGCCATGGACAGCCTGCAGAGTCTAAATCCAGATAAAGAAAAGGCGACCAATGCCCAGATTATGTTTCTTTGTCTTCATGCCAGCGGGCTTACGCTGATTCCTGTAAGTATCATAGCGACGAGGTCTTCTCTCAATTCTGCAACGCCTACCGATATCTTTTTGCCTACGATGATTGCTACTTTTTGTGCAACGATGGCAGCGATGATAATAGTCTCTATTAGACAGAAAATCAATCTGTTCCAGCCAGTTTTATTGGCGTATATTGGTGGGATTTCTGCCATTGTAGGAGCGATGGTTTTCTTCTTGGTAAAACTTAATAAAGAAGAACTGGACGGCGTAAGTAAGCTGATTTCTAATGGATTGATTTTATTGATTTTCCTGCTCATCGTGCTGGGTGGAGTTTATAAAAAGATTAATATTTTTGATGCCTTTATAGATGGTGCAAAGGAAGGTTTTAATACCTGCGTGAAAATTATTCCTTATCTAGTGGGAATGCTTGTGGCTATTTCTCTTTTGAGAACCAGTGGAGTTTTTGATTTGATTATCAATGGAATGAAATGGATGGTGGAAAGCCTAAGTATGGATACTCGTTTTGTGGATGGGCTTCCTACGGCACTGATAAAACCTCTGAGCGGCTCGGGAGCGAGGGGAATGATGATAGACACGATGACTACTTTCGGGGTGGATAGTTTCCCAGCTCGGTTGTCGGCGATTTTGCAGGGGAGTTCGGATACTACATTTTATGTCATCGCGGTTTATTTTGGGGCTGTGGGTGTGAAAAACACACGATATACGATTTCTTCTATGCTTTTGTCTGATTTAGTGGGGATTACAACATCTATCATTATGGCGTATTGGTTCTTTGGGTAAAATGAAAAATGATGAAAAGGAAGATGAAATTCATGGCTAAAAAAATAGTATTTATTTTTAGTGTTTTTTCGGTGTTTATGTTTGGTCAAGGTTCAAAAATAGACCAAATTATTACCAATGCCGAAATGCAGCGGGGAAGACATCAGTTTGATAAAGCATATCAATCCATAAAAACAGCTGAAAAACAGGCTCGGCAGAAATCTGCAAAGGAACTGCCCAAAGTCTATTCGGAAATGGTGAAGTATCAGTTTTCGGTTTCTAATTCGGATTCAGCGAAGATTTATACAGAAAAAGCCATGGCAGAGGCGCAGAGTATCAACCACCCTGAAGCTCTTGCCTATGGATATTACACCAAGGCGTATTATTATAACTATTTGGAAATAAGGGATTTGGCTGTGGAGTTTTCTCAGAAATCATTGGATTTGGCGCAGAAACATAATTTAGACTTGCTAAAACCTCGTATATATTACATTCTTTATGGGGCTCATGCGAGTCTTGACCATACGGCTCAGGCTTATAAATACGCCATAGATGCTATAAAATCGGCTAAAAAAGCCAAAAACTACAACCTGCTGTCCAATGCCTATTCGGCTATGTCTACATCTATGGGGCTTCTATACAAAGAAAACCCGAAGCCAGAGTATATGGATAGTATACTGATTTATCTCAAAAAATCAGCGGAGGTTTATCATAAACATCCCAATTTTGTGAGTCCAGAGACTTATGCCATTACCAATATCAACATTGCGGACTACTACTATCAGACCAAAGGAAGCGCGGACAGCATAAGAAAATATACAGAAATTGCCAAGCAGACTTCCCTGAACCGAGATGCAAGTTCATCAGTGAAAGCCAATGCAGACGGGCTTTTGGCGCAGTTAGCGATTCGTCAGGGGGATTTTAACAAGGCTGAAAAACTACTGGTTGATGCCTATTCTGATATGGAGAAGCAGTCCTCACCAGATTACCATACTTTGGCATCTATTTCGGAGGCGCTTTCTCAGTTTTATCAAAATAATAATAACTTTGAAAAAGCACTATTTTTCAAAAAACAAAAAGAACAATACAACGATAAAATATACGACCAAAACCAGCAGGAACAAACTCACAAGCTGGAAGCTCAATATGAAAACAAGCGTATAAAATCCGAAATAGAAGTAGTAAAAGAGAGAGAAAAAAACAGGAGAATCCAAAATTATCTCTACATCAGTTTGGCTATTATGGCTGTGTTTTTGCTGATTTTGGTGCGTAGAAACTATACTAATAGAATGAAATTACAGGCGGAAAAAGAACTTCGCCTCCAAAAAGAAAAGCAGGAAGCTCAAGCTCAGACTTTGCACAAAGAGAAACAGCGCCGTCTGCTCTCTATCCAAAAAATAAGAGTGGAAAGAGAGTCTAAACTCCGTATTCTACTGGAACAAGAAGAGCAAGCCCGCCTAAAAGAACAGCAGGAATTACTTCGGCTAAAAAATGACCAAATGCACAAGGAAGCCTTGGCAAATGCCCTCCAAATAGAGCGAAAAAATCAGCTTTTGGATGAAATCAGAGAGAGCATAAAAGCCAAGGAAACCGATGTAAATATAGATACGATACTAAAACAAGAGAAGCGAATGGAGGAAGCGCTGGACCAGTCTGTGAAGGAGTTTCAGGAAATCCACCCAGAGTTTTTCAATAAGCTAAATGCTTTGTCGGATAATAAACTTACGCCTCTTGACCTTAGATATTGTGCGTATATTCATTTGAAATTGTCTACCAAAGAACTCGCAACCATCTTTAATGTAGAGCCAAAAAGTATCCGAATGACCAAATACAGAATCAAACAAAAACTGAATTTGGACAAGGAAAAAGACTTGGAAGATTTTTTACAAAATATTGTTTAAGTATTGAAAATCAAAACATTACAAAACAAGTAGACACTTTGTAGACGCTGTTTTTTTGGCAGGAGTATCATAATGTTATAATTTTACGCTACAAAAATAAAGTTATGGCAGATACAAATTCAAAACTTCCGTTTTTAGAGATTATAGAATGGGTGGAACCAGACCCAAATTTACTAATGTGGAAAGTTCCAGACCAAGATAAAGAAATAAAAAACGGAGCGAAACTCATCGTGCGCGAGAGCCAGACGGCACTTTTTCTAAATGAAGGCGTGGCGGCAGATGTTTTCCCAGCAGGAACGCATGAATTATCCACTAAAAATATTCCGATACTTTCCAAGCTTAAAGGCTGGAAGTATGGCTTTGAAAGTCCATTCAAGGCTGATGTATACTATTTCTCGACCAAGCAGTTTGTAAATCTGAAATGGGGAACGCCAGCGCCTGTTCTTATGCGAGATCCGCAGTTTGGGCAGGTTCGTGTAAGGGCTTTTGGTTCGTATAATGTTCGCATCACGGATGTAGCGAAGTTTTTCAAGGAATATGCAGGCACTTATCCGATGCTTACGGTTTTTGAACTTGAAAACCAGTTGAGAGATTTCATCGCGCCGAAGTTCGGTGAGGTGCTTTCTAATGCAGGGCTTTCGGTTCTTGATTTGGCTGGAAATATGACTGCTTTGAGCGAAAAAATCCGTCCTCTTATAGAGCCTTATTTTGCTGATTTTGGGGTGGAAGTTACCCAGTTTATGGTAAGTTCCGCGACTCTCCCAGAGGAGGTTACGGAGTTCTATGACAAGGTGACTAATATGAATATGATAGGCGATATGGAGCGTTTCCAGAAATTTAATACGGCTATCGCGATAGGGAATGACCGCAGCAATATAAGTTCAGGAATACAGGAGGGTATGGCGATGGGGGCTATGATAAGCGCGATGCAGCAGCAGACACAGCAAAACCAGCCACAAAATTCGGTTCAAGATGATGCCACGGCCAAACTTCAAAAACTAAAAACGCTTTTTGAGAATGGGCTTATAGATGAAACTGAATATAAGGAAAAGAAAGCAGAAATATTATCAAATCTTTGATAATCAGGCATTAAAATAATAAACCAATGGAGGATGAAAATAAATCTTCTGGAAAAGCAATGTCTTTTCTGGAACGAATGAAACAAAGGTCTCAGGCTCAGAAAAAATATGGAGATGATATTTTTCAGCCGAAAGAAACTGCTGAAATTGATACGCAAGACTGCCCAAACTGTGGCGCAGGACGAGCCAAACGAGATGGTGTAACTCACTGTGCCTATTGTGGTTATGAGTTTATACAAACGACTTTGGATGATGGTATCTACATCACAAAAGAGGATAGATCTCGGAAATCCAATAAATAAAAATAGTTAAACTATTGCTTAGGGGCTTTTGAATTTTCAAAAGTCCCTTGTTTATTATAAAACAAAGAAGTTTCTTAAAACCAAATTAAAAAAATATGTAAATTGCACACAAAATAAAAGAATAAGAAATGAAAAGAATTTTATTAGCTGTGATGCTTTCCATAGGTGTATTGGGCTTTGCGCAAAATAGTGAGAAAAAACTAGAAAAGATGATGAAAAAACAGATTGTAGATAAAATAAAAAACTACAAGCCTACAGACCTAGTTCCATACTCCAAAGACGGCAATAAATGGGCACTGATGGATGTGAAATCCAGAAAAATCCTCACAGATTTTATCTTAGATGAACCTAGTACTTTTAATCCTGATATTTATATTAATATAGATGAAACAAGATACCGAAAAGTAAGGATTTCTTGGGAGTATGCTGTTGGTGTAATAAGGGAAGAGCGTATGATGGGAAGTAGTATGGATATAATGAAAACACAAGAATTAGGTTTTCAGGTTGATAAATATAAAAGAATAATATCCCATCATGCTGATTATAAATATATATCAAGTCCGATAATGTATAAAGGAGAATATTATGCTATAATCTCCTCTAAAGAAAAGGAAGGCAGGATGCTTATTAACCAAAAAGGAGAGGAGCAGGAAGGATTTCATTTTAAATATTTTACCAAGACTTATTATGAAGATAAAGAGAGTGGCGAAACTATTTTATATGTAGAAGATTTTGAAGGAAAACGAGGGTTTATTACCATATCAGGAAAGAGAAAACTCTATGGTGAACTCATGAATGATGTCAAATCTTCCTCCGTTTTAGGGTATAGTATTCAAAAGGATAGCAAAAATATCGATGAGATTAAAAAATCTGGCGTGGTGGATATACTTACACAGGAATGGATTATAAAACCGCAGGAAGAATATAAAATATACGATATAAAATACATTACATCCCAAAAAGAATATATGTGGGTAGAAGACAGAGAAAAAGCAATTATGTATTTCTTAGCAACCGACCAAAGCGGTCAGCGCTTCGTTTTAGATATAAAAGGAAATCCTATTTTACCGAAAGAATAAGTAAAAAAAGTACTTTCAAAAAGGAGCTTTTTTATGCTTTAAAATTGATAGAGAAACTACAAAAAATCCGTAAATTGCACACAAAAATAAAAGAATAAGAAATGAAAAGAATTTTATTAGCTGTGATTCTTGGTATAGGTGTATTGGGCTTCGCACAGGATAGTGAGGAAAAAACAAAGGAAATAATAAAAGAACAGATTGTAGACAAGATAAAAAACTACAAGCCTATAGACTTGGCTCCATATTCTAAAGACGGCAAGAAATGGGCGCTGATGGATGTGAAATCCAGAAAAATCCTCACAGATTTTATCTTAGATGAACCTA
>CAUSFO010000057.1:0-11563 GCA_963530895.1 uncultured Flavobacteriaceae bacterium
TTCAGAAACGAATAAAATATTTTTTCGTTTTTCTAACAAAAATCATACTTATTCCCTCGGTAAAATAGGCTTTCCATTTATATCCAAAACGAAGTGCTGACCACTTTGGTCGGCTGCTAAGAAATATACAGTGGCTTTATTCCTATCTTCTGATGTTAAAACACCTATTTCGTCTGATGAAGTGTAGACTATATCATATATCTTATACTTTTCCTGCGGTTTTATCAGCCATTCTTGTGTAGGTATGTCCACCACGCCTGATTTTTTAATCTCACTTAAATGATGGCTATCTTTTTGAAGACTGTAGCCTAAAACTCTACTATATAAACCATATAGTAATTCACCATAGAGTTTTTTCTTCCCTGATATGGTTACAAAACCTTTTTTACCATCGAAACCTTCTACATAAAGGACTTCTTCTCTGTTTTCTTTATCTTTATAACCAATATCTGATATTTCTTTGAAATGAAACCCCTTCTTCTCCTCTCCTTTTTGATTAATAAGTATATTAGTTTTATCTTTTTTTGTAACTATGGTATAATATTCTCCTTTATACAATATTGGCCTTGATACATATTCATAATCAGCATAATAGGATATTATTTCCCCATGCTCATCCATTTGGAAACCTAATGTATTTGTTTTAATTTTAATTGATGGTTTTATTTCAGGAGCTGGTAATATTTTCAATTTTGATTCTAAAATAGCATAATCCGAAGCGAGTTTCATTGAAATAATCCTTTTTTCTGCTTCCATGCTAAAATTAAATTCGGGGTTAAAGGTACTTGGCCAATACAAGATAAAATCTGTAAGGATTTTTCTAGATTTCACATCCATCAGCGCCCATTTCTTGCCATCTTTGGAGTATGGAACTAGGTCGGTAGGTTTGTAGTTTTTTATTTTATCTACAACCTGTTCTTTTATTATTTCCTTTGTTTTTTCTCTACTAGGCTGTGCAAAGCCCAATACGCCTATACCAAGCATCACAGCTAATAAAATTCTTTTCATTTTCTTTTTTATTTTTTGGCAATTTACAGAAATTTTAATTTGGTTTTAAAGCTCTTTTATATCGTTTTTTGTTTATCTTTGTCTTGTTTAACATTTAAAATTAAAGAAAATGGACACTAATGAACTAAAACAAAAATTCCAAGAACAAATAGAAAACGCTAAAAAAGAACTAGAAATCCTAAAAGGAAAAGCAGAAGAATTATCTGGTGATGCAAAAGCAGAGCTAGAAGAAAAAAGCAAACTTTTGGAAGCAAAATTAGAAGAAGCTGAAGATAAATGGGACAAAATAAAAGACCTTGCAGAAGATAAATTAGATGATTTAAAATCTGACCTTGGCAAATTTTGGGATTCCGCAAAATCTAAACTAGACGATTTGTTCTAATATCAAAAAACAAAAAAAACACCTCTTTTCAGAGGTGTTTTTTTATTTATGTAGTCCTATTTTCTTACTTAAAATACTCCACTCCATTCCTGAAAATATTGTGGTAGTTGGCAGTTGGAATATTTTTCAGCAGTCCTTCCGCGAAGCGCTCTGGATGCCCCATTCTTCCGAAGATTTTTCCGCTTCGGCTGGTAATTCCTTCTATTCCAAAAAGCGAATTATTAGGATTATACGGCATTCCGTGTGCTATCTTCCCTTCAAAATCAATGTATTGGGTAGCTATCTGCCCTTTTTTGTAGAGTTCTGTCAGCACCTCCTCACTCGCCATAAAACGCCCTTCTCCGTGGGAAATCGGGATGGTATACACCTCGTTTTTCATGCCTTTCAGCCACGGCGAATCATCATTTACCACCTTCACATCCACCATTTGGGAAATATGGCGGCCTATCGCATTGTGAGCGAGTGTCGGCGAGTTTTCATCCAAATCTCTTATCTCCCCATACGGCAGAAGTCCAGATTTTACCAAGGCTTGGAAACCGTTACATATCCCCAGAATCATCCCGTCACGCTCCAAAAGGCGATGAACAGATGATTTCATTTGTTCGTTTTTAAGAACATTGACGATGAATTTCGCTGAACCATCTGGCTCGTCCCCTGCGGAGAATCCTCCTGAGAAAACAAGAATTTGCGACTGGTCTATTTCCTTTGTCCAAGCCTCTATACTCTCCTCCAAAAGGCTTTTGGTAAGGTTAATGAGCGGCAACGAGGTCACCTCTGCTCCCTCTTTTCGGAAAGCATTTTGGGTTTCGTATTCGCAGTTCGTTCCTGGGAAAATCGGCGCGAAAACCCTTGGTTTTGCGATATTATGTTTCTTGATGATGATGTTTTTCGAGCAGGTAGAATTCAGCTTTTCATCGATGTCAATTTCTATTCTGTCCGGCTCGGCAGTTGGGAAAAGATTTTCAAAAGTCTGCGTATAAGCCGAAAGCAATTTACCAAGGTCAAATGCTTTTTTATTGATAACCAAAGTTTTTCCTTCGGTCACTTTTCCTATTTTATGAAGCTGGGAATGAGCCAGTTCCGTTTTACTTTCAATGATAAAACCACCGATATTTTTCTCCAAAATCTGGCTTTCTGTAAGTTCCACCTCTGCACCGAAATGATTTCCAAAACACATTTTTGTCAATGAAACTGCCGCTCCACCGTCTTTTATGGTCTTTACAGAAACGATGTTTCCTGCTTTTATCTGCTGATGAACGAAATCAAAAACCTCTTTCAGAGTTTCATAATCTGGCAGTCCATTTTCTTTATTTTGATGATAAAAATGATAAATATTATTCCCAGCCTGCTTAAACTCTGGCGAAATAATGTGCTTTTTCTGCCCATCTGCACAAGCGAAGGAAATCAATGTCGGCGGTACATTCAGATTTTGGTAAGTTCCACTCATAGAGTCCTTTCCTCCGATGGCCGCCAGCCCAAAATTCATCTGCGCATCATAAGCCCCAAGGAGCGATGCCAGCGGTTTGCCCCATTTCTCCGGATTTTGACCTAATTTTTCAAAATATTCCTGAAAGCTCAATCGGATTTTTCTATAATCGCCGCCCATAGCTACGATTTTCGCCACGGACTCCACCACAGCATCCGCTGCCCCTATCAGGGAGTTTTGCGAAGATATTTCGGCATCAAAGCCCCACGCTGCCAGAGATACCGTTTCCACATTTTTTGCGTTCAAAACAGGCAGTGTCTGCACGCTTCCCTCCATCTCGGTAATTTGGTGTTTTCCGCCCAAAGGCATAGCCACCGTAGTCGCACCGACAGAAGAGTCAAACATCTCCAACAAGCCTTTTTGAGAGGCTGTATTTTTATCCGAAAGTATCTTGATGAGGTTTTCTTCATTAAATATTTCAGTCTGATTTTCAAGTTTTTGAAGATGAGAAATTTCGGCATTTTGAGATTTTGCACAGCCGTTGGAATTTAGAAATTCTCGGCTCAAATCTACGATTTTCGTACCTTTCCAGAACATCTGCATTCTGCCCGAATCGGTAACTTTCGCCACCTCCACAGCTTTAATGTTTTCTCTTTCACAGAAATGGATAAATTGGTCTTTATCCTTGGCATCCACCACCACAGCGATACGCTCCTGCGATTCGGAAATGGCAAGCTCTGTTCCGTTCAGCCCTTCATATTTTAAAGGTAAAATATCCAAATCTATCTCCAAAGAATCGGCAATTTCACCGATAGCCACAGAAACTCCACCCGCTCCGAAATCATTAGATTTCTTTATCAAAGTCGTAACTTCTGGATTACGGAAAAGCCTTTGGATTTTTCTTTCCTCCACGGCATTCCCTTTCTGAACTTCGGTAGAAAGCGTATGTATAGAGGTTTCGTCCTGCTCCTTGGAAGAACCTGTAGCGCCGCCTACTCCATCTCGCCCTGTGGCACCACCAAGTAAAATCACGATGTCGCCATTCTGTGGTTTTTCGCGTTTCACCCAAGTTTTCGGAACTGCACCGACCACGAAACCTACTTCCATTCTCTTCGCTCTGTAGCCTTCGTGATAGATTTCATTAACCATCGTAGTGGCTAGTCCTATCTGATTTCCGTAAGAAGAATAGCCATTCGCCGCCTGCTTTGTGATGGTTCTCTGTGGAAGTTTTCCCTGCAAAGTCGCAGAAACAGGCTCTAGAACATCCGCCGCACCGCTCAGACGCATCGCCTGATACACGAAAGCGCGCCCAGAAAGCGGGTCACGGATGGCACCGCCAAGACAAGTAGAAGCACCACCAAAAGGCTCTATTTCAGTAGGGTGATTGTGCGTTTCGTTTTTGAAAAGAAGATACCAAGGCTCTTTTTTTCCATCAAACTCCGCCTCTATTTCTATCGTGCAGGCATTGATTTCATCAGAAACCACAAGGTTTTCTAATTTACCTGTTTTATGGAAATATCTAGCACAGACAGTTGCCAAATCCATTAGCGAAATCGGTTTCGCTTCTCTTCCTAAGAACTTTCTTTTTTCTAAATAATCGGCGAAGATTTTATCCAAAGTTTCTTTAAACTCGCCTTTGAACTGAATGTCTTTCAGCTCGGTTTCAAATGTGGTGTGTCGGCAGTGGTCACTCCAGTAAGTGTCTAAAACTTTGAGCTCGGTCTCGGTAGGATTTCTGTTTTCTGATTGGAAATAATTTTGAATAAAAAGCAAATCATCAAACCCAAAAGCAAAGCCGTGCTGCTTATAGAACTGCTCCAGTTCAGCCTCATTAAAACCGATAAAACCTTCATGAACAATCACAGGAGTTGGTTTTTCCTGTGCTGGGATTTCTAGTTTGGACAAATCCTTTTCCCTACTCTCTACCTTGTTGATAAACAGGTCTTTAACTTTATCCAAATCCGCGGAAGAAATGCCCTTTATCTCGATGAGTTTTCCGCTTCGTACAGCAGCATTGTCCGTTCCTGTAAGCAAAGAAATGCACTGCTCCGCCGAATCTGCCCTCTGGTCATACTGCCCAGGGAGAAATTCTGTAGCGAAATACAGCTCTGTTGCTGGATTTTCTGTGTGAATGATGTCTGTAACCGGGTCTGCGAAAACGCTGCCTACCATTTTGGAAAAATCGCCTTCGGACAACTCAAAAACATCGTAAATATTATAAACTTTTACATTCTCTATTTTGGGAAGAATGCTCTTGATTTCAGTTAGAATTTTAGGACTTTCTACATCGAAAATCCCTTTTTTCTCTACGAAGATTCTCTTTTTCATTTTTTAGTTATTATAGGGAGTTCTGCAAATTTACATTTTATAGGCCAAAACAATATAAAAACTACAAATATTTTTCAAAACCATACTCATACTTATTTTATTAGAAAAATATAAAAATAAATTTCTGCAAAATGTCATTATTTATGTGATTTACTTTTTAACTATATTTGCTTTTTTAAAAGTAAAAGCAATGAAATCCATCATACAAGAAGGTATAAAAAGAGGGCTGATTTCCATTTCAGAAGATGAAAAAACGATAAAATATATTCACCAAAATAAAAGTAGAAACTACACTAATCCTGAAGAAAAGGTGCAAGCTGAGGCTTTTGTTTTGTTGGTTATTCAGTATAATTATAAGCCTGAACGAATAAAAATGTTTGTCCCTGTAAAAATGGGAATAGAAACAAAAGAGGCTGATATAGTAGTATATAATGATGATGAATGCACTGAACCTCATATTTTAGTAGAGTGTAAGAAAGCTGATATTACAGACCCTGCATTTAATGAAGCTGTAAATCAAGCTTATAGCTATGCTTATGCAATGCCCAACAATGTGAAATATGTTTGGGTAACTTGTTCAAATAAAAACAGTTATTTTCAAGTAGATAAAACTAAGGAATCGAGAATTGAAGAAACGGATATTCCTTCATATGGAGTAAAAGAATTAGCTAATTACAAATTTGTATATAAAGCAGCACTTATTTCTCAAAAAGAAGGAGAACAAAAGTTTGAAGATTTAAAAACTATTGAACAAGAAGATTTAACAAGCCGATTTAAAAAAGCACACGATGCGCTTTGGGGAGGAGGACATCTTAATCCTTCAGAAGCTTTTGACGAATTGGATAAACTTATTTTTTGCAAAATATGGGACGAAAGAAAAATTAGAAAAAAAGGAGAACCTTATGATTTTCAGATTATAAAAGTAGATTCCTCTGAAATAAAAAATTACAACAACTTAAGTAAAGAACAAAAACCAAAAGCTATTGCTGATGAGGAAAATAGACGCCTTTTAGATAGAATTAATGACCTTTATAACGAAGGCAGAAAGAAAGACCCAGAAGTTTTTCGTGATAATATTAGACTTTCTCCTGAGAAAATTAGAACTGTTGTAGGATATTTGCAAGGCATTAACATAGGAAAGACTGATTTAGATGCCAAAGGCCGTGCTTTTGAGACTTTTATGAATTCCTTTTTTAGGGGTAATTTTGGTCAATATTTTACTCCTCGTGAAATTGTAAAATTTATTGTTGATGTATTGCCTATTACTAATGAATCCCTTGTTTTAGATACCTCGTGTGGTAGTGGAGGATTCCTTTTATATGCTTTGAATAAAGTAAGAGAGCTTGCTAATAGAGATATACCTGATTACAAGGAAGATGCTGACGAAAGGGAAAGACATTTTAAGTATTGGCACGATTTCGCTGAAAAGAATTTGTATGGTATAGAAATTAATGAACAGATTTCGAGAGCTGCCAAAATGAATATGATTATTCACGATGACGGACATACCAATGTAATTACTTCTGATGGACTTTTAAGCCCTGAAGAAATTCAAAAAAATACAGAAAACAAAGGTTTTAAATACAATCATTTCGATTTTATCATTACCAATCCCCCTTTTGGTAGTATAGTTCGCCAGACAGAAAAAGCCTATTTAAAAGAGTACAAATTAGGCAAAAAAGAAGAAGACTGGTTAGCTGTAAAATCAACTCCTGAAACTGTACGCGAAAACCAAAGTACAGAAGTCTTATTCATTGAACAATGTTATAATTTTTTAAAAGCAGGAGGCTATTTAGCTATAGTTATTCCCGATGGCATCTTAACCAATAGCTCTCTGCAATATGTGCGTGACCATATAGAGGAAATTTTTAGAATAGTAGCTGTAATTTCTATGCCTCAAACAGCTTTTGCTGCCAATGGCGCAGGAGTAAAAAGTTCTGTATTATTTTTAAAAAAATATACTGAAGATGAAACACAACAGATTAGGGATTTAAAGCAAAATTCAAAACATAGCTTACTATCCTCATATCAGTACAAAGAAAAGGTAAAACAATTAGAAAGTGAGAAAAAACAAGTTATAAGTGCCCTTGAAAAACAATATAAAGAAAAATACCCTTCTCTTGACAAAAAAGGATTAGCCCCTCTTATGGCTGAGGAGAAGAAAGAAATACAAGAGGAGTTTTCAGAAAAAGTAAACAACCTTAAAGAAGAATTACAAGACGCTTTCTTAACAGAGAAACAGAAAAAGCTAAAGGACTACCCTATTTTTATGGCAATAGCCGAAGAGATAGGTTATGATGCTACAGGCAAAAAGACTGCAGTAAATGAATTGGAGGTTATAGGAAAAGAATTAGAACGATTTATAAATGCTATCAACAATGAAGAAATTTAAGCTATCAGAAAATATAGATCCTAATAAGGTTTTTATTGTTAATCGTTCAGAATTGGAGGGTAGATTTGACCCTATATTTTACGCCTCTGATTTAGCAAAATTTAACACTAATATATTCAAAAGTGTATTACTAAAGTCAATTGTAAAATACTTTAAATCTGGATTTGGAGCAGGAAAGCAAGAGCAAACTGATGCTAAAAATGGTATTATACAAATTAGGCCTACAAATATTGATGAAAATGGTTTTTTGAAATATGACAAAAACATTTATCTTCCAATTGATAAAAATAGTATTAGAATAGAGGTTGATGATATTTTATTTAATAATACTAATAGTCAAGAACTAGTAGGGAAAACAGCTATTTTAAAAGAAAATAAAGAGCTTACTTTTTCAAATCATATAACCATTATAAGAGTTAGAAAAGAAGCTATATTACCAGATTATTTATGGATAATTCTGAATATGTATCAAAGAAATAGAATTTTTTATTCTATTTGTACTAACTGGAATAACCAATCAGGTATAGGTTTAGAACTCTTAAAAAAATTAAAAATACCTCTCCCTCCTTTAGAAATACAGCAACAAATAGTCGATTTATATGAGAAAGCCTATACTGAAAAACAGCAAAAAGAAACTGAAGCTCAAAGGTTGTTGGATAGTATTGACGATTATCTTTTAGGAGAGTTAGGTATTACACTACCCAAAGAAGAAGAGCATTTACCGCAAAACACTGATAAAAACAATAGCTATAACTTAGACAATGATAACCCGTTAGTAAAAAAGGGGCGTTTGTTTTTGACAAATCTATCGGAAGTAACTGGGAAACGAATTGACCCTGATTATTATTCTATATATTATATGGAAATAATAAAGAGTATTGAAGGCTCATATTATAAAACAGAAGCTATTGGAAAATACTGTGGTTTCATCAGTGGTTATGCTTTTTCTTCAAATGATTATATAGGACAATCTGATTGTATATTGATTACAATAAAAAATATTTCAAAAAATATTATAACACTGGAAGAAAAAACCTTTTTACCTTCTCAATATTATGAAATGTATCCCAAATTTAGAGTTTTAGAAAATGATTTATTAATAGCAATGACTGGAGCAACAATTGGGAAAGTAGGCATATATAATAGTTGTGAAAAATCTTTACTAAATCAAAGAAATGGAATTATTCGTTCAAAAAATCTCAACACCTTCTATTTAATGAATTTATTAAACTTAGATATTTATCAAAAACTCATATTAAGAAATTCTGTTGGAGGAGCTCAATCTAATATAAGTGGTAAAGAAATTTTAAAGATAAATATCCCTATTCCTCCCTCAGAAAAACAGAATGAAATAGCTACCCATATCTCACAAATACGCAGTAAAGCTAATGTATTAATGCAACAAGGAAAAGAAACTTTAGAGAAAGCTAAACAAGCTGTAGAGCAAATGATATTAGGTAATTAATCACCTAATATCATTTGTTCAATACCTCTTTTTGCTGTTTCTAATATATTAATAGCTTCTATTTGCAATTGTTTAACCTTTTCTCTAATAGCTGTAATTTCATTAGTAATCTCTTTTTGTTTTTGTAGTGAAGGAATAGGAACATTTATTTTTTCTAAATCTCTTGCATACACATGAGGTTGTCCAGCTCCTTGTTGCAAATTGTAAATTTCCTTTTGTTTTAGCTTCAATATTTCAGATAAATATAAAGTTGTTATCTCTGATTCTTCTTTTGAAAAAACAACTGTGCAATCTGAAGCAAAAATAGGATAATTATGATACCAAACATATCCTGAATAAGCACCTGAAGCACTTATAGTAATGACATTTCCTTTAAAATTATACCGATTATGAGTATAAGGACTTATTTGTCCTCCTGCTATTACAGGATAATCACCTTTTTCTATTTCATTTGAAGTAATACTTTGTCCTTTTAATAAATACGCTAAATGCTTCAATGTTTTATTAGGATAATTTCCATCTCCTAATTTTAGTTTTCTATTTTTAAATTCAAAAGCATCCCAACGTTTCCCAGTTACTTCCGATAGATTTGTCAAAAACAAACGCCCATTATTATTTTATTCTTTTTGATTATATTTATTAGTTTAATCAAATTAATTTATACAATGATTTATGGATATATTCGGGTAAGTTCCGATAAGCAAACTATAGAAAACCAACGTTTTGAAATTAGTAATTTCTGTGAGAAAAACAGCCTAACTATTGATGTTTGGGTAGAAGAAACTATTTCAGGTATGACAAGAGTAGAGAATAGAAAACTCGGTAAACTCCTCAAAAAAATGAAAAAAGGCGATGTGCTTATTTGTTCGGAGCTCTCGCGGTTGGGGCGTAACCTCTTGATGATTATGGGGGTACTTAATGAGTGTATGAATCGTGATATTCAGGTGTGGACAATAAAAGATAATTACCGCTTGGGGAGCGATATTAATAGCAAAGTATTGGCGTTTGCTTTTGGGCTTTCAGCTGAGATTGAAAGAAATTTAATTTCTCAACGAACTAAGGAAGCCTTAGCGCGCAAAAAAGCAGAGGGAGTAGTGTTAGGCCGCCCTAAAGGTAGCAAATCTGCTAAAACTAAACTATCTGGACAGGAAAAACAGATTAAGGAGCTTTTAGGGAAAAAAGTATCATATTCAGCGATTGGGCGTATTTTGGGAGTACATAGGATTACTGTTAGCTGTTTTGTAAAAGAAAAAATAAATAATTAGAATATTTTTGATGCTCACGAATCCATAGCTAAAAAAATGAAATTCTTTACTTACAAAAGTAATTTAAGGATTTCAATCGCTTCAAAATTTAGATTATAAATATCTTATTTTGTACATAAAACTAACTTTTAGTTTTCAATTCTTTAATCTTTTAAATTACAACTATCGAAACAAAATTGAGTCTTAAATGTCTTAGCTACAAACACTTCTCCACAATGTTTACATATTCTATTTATCCCAATGTCACTGCTCATTTTCACCCCCTACTCATCTAAAACAATATTGATTTACAGATATTTAACCAACTAAAGATGTACAAAAGATGTACAAAAGTGGATTATTAAAATTCTAAACTTAAATCATTAATTTCTAATTTTAATTTCCCAAAAATAGCTTGAAGTGTGTTTTTATAAATCATTTTTTTAATTTATTCAGTCTTGTTTGGTAAGATTGGATATAGTTTCTTTTCAGACTTTCACTTAAAAAAGATTTATTGACCAAATCTATCACTTTATCAGAGAATGAGGTCATTTTTTTCATGTGTTTTTGGGCAAGAGTCTGGCTTATTCCCACTTTTTCGGCAAGAGTGAAAAACTGGGCAGCTATCTTTCCTTTGGATTTTGGATAAATTTTCTCTGATAAGGCAAAATCAGCATCTTCAATGTGAATCCTCGTGTTCATCAAATCATAAGCTGGGGCAAGTTTGAAATCTCCCTGAGGAGTTTCGATGATAGAAAAATTCTTCAAATGGGCATCTCCATTGGAAAATAGATAGTTAAATAATATCAGCTGGTATAATTTATGCTGTTCCACCTGCCATGCGGGAAGATGCTGTTTTATGGCTGAAAACAGCTCCATATAACTTCCTGTGTACTTATACTGTTCCCCATGGGTTTGAGGGGTTTTTCCCAAAATAGAAGTAAAATCTTCAACGGCTAATTTCTCTCCATTTTTATCTAAATCAAAGCGTTTGGTGAGATAAGCCGGCGTTCCATCATCAAAAAATATCAATCCATTTTCTGCCGTTTCTATATTGAAAACCTGCTTGGCAATCTGCATCGTAAGATGCTCATTAGCAGGGGTATATTCTTTGTTTTTAGGAAGTTCAGAAATGGGTTTTAGGATATACTGCCCCTGTTCCCCTTCTTCTGCAAGACGCAACATATCTTTGTCTAAGACAAGAGAATATTTGTCTTGAAAACCAGAAATAGAAATAAACAACCTATTCTGCTGAAAATTGGTCTTTTGTTTTTCCAAATTATATGTAAGAAAGTGAGAAACTTTCTTTCCACCAAAT
>CAUSFO010000058.1:0-11423 GCA_963530895.1 uncultured Flavobacteriaceae bacterium
AACTTGTTAGGAATAGATAAAGGACATTTTTTGACAATAAAATTTTATTTTATAAACACTTATACACAATTATAAAAGATTTAGGTTTTAAATAAAATTCATAATTTTACGCCCATGATTACAAAAGAAACCATAGACAAGATTTTTTCTGCCATTCGTGTGGAGGAAATCGTCGGCGAATATGTCCAGCTGAAAAGAGCAGGCTCTAACTATAAAGGTCTCAGCCCCTTTGTAGATGAGAAAACGCCGAGTTTTATAGTTTCTCCAAGTAAACAGATTTGGAAAGATTTTTCTTCTGGAAAAGGCGGAACGGCGATTTCTTTTTTGATGGAAATCGAAGGGTTTTCCTATCCAGAAGCCCTCCGCTACGCTGCTAAAAAGTACGGAATAGAAATAGAGGAGCTGAAAAAAGACCTCACCGAAGAAGAAAAAAAGGCGCAGACCGACAAGGATTTGTTATACAAAATCCACGAAGTAGCGAATGATTTTTTTCAGAACCAGCTTTATGAAACCGAAGAAGGGCGAAATATAGGGCTTTCCTATTTCAAAGAACGCGAACTGAAACCAGAAACCATCAAGAAATTTCAGCTCGGATATTCTCCAGAACTCAAAAATGCCTTTACGCAACATGCCATAGAAAAAGGCTATTCCAAAGAAATTTTAGAGAAATCTGGACTTTCCATCTTTTCGGAAAAATCTACCGAAGGAATAGACCGTTTCCGTGAAAGGGTGATTTTCCCTATTCATGGATTTTCTGGGCGTGTGCTGGGATTTGGTGGCAGGATTTTAAAATCAAATACAAAAACCGCGAAATACCTAAACTCTCCCGAAACGGAGATTTATCATAAATCCAATGTATTGTATGGATTGTTTCAATCTAAACAAGCAGTTTCGCGCGAAAATATGTGTCTCTTGGTGGAGGGCTACATGGATGTGGTCGCCCTGCATCAGTCTGGAATAGAAAATGTGGTGGCGAGTTCTGGAACTTCCCTGACCACGGAGCAGATAAAGCTGATAAAAAGGCTGACAGAGAATGTTACCATTCTTTTCGATGGCGATGCAGCAGGAATAAAGGCGAGTTTCCGAAGTATAGACATGCTCCTTGCGGAAAGTATGAATATCCGTATTCTGCTGTTTCCAGAGGGACACGACCCAGATAGCTTTGCGAGGGAAAATTCGATGGAGTTTGTTAAAAATTTCATTAAAGAAAATTCAAAAGATTTCATCGATTTTAAAGCTGAAATTCTCCTTAAAGAAGCTGAAAACGACCCAATAAAAAAGGCCGAAGCCATCAGAGATATTGTGAAATCTGTGGCGCATGTGGATAATGGGCTGAAACAGGAAATTTACCTCAAACAGATAGCGACTCAGTTTGGGCTTACGGAAAGAAATCTTTTTGATGAACTTCAGGTTCAAAAACAGATTCTGAAAGGGCAGTCACAATCGCAGCCAAAATCAAAACTGGAAATCGTCCCAAAAACGAAAGAAAAGCCTTTTGTGGATTCTGATAAAACCACAGGATTATTGGTTTTGGAAGAAAAATTAGTGGAGCTGATGCTGAAATACGGCGACAGGATTTTGACCCGAAGAGACTCTGAAAATAATTCTTATCAAACCACTGTGATAGAGGAAATTATCCATCATTTTCAGGAAGATGACTGCGAAATCCTTACGGAAACCAATAGAAAAATCATAGATGAAGTTCGACAGGGCTTGGAACAGAACGAAATCCGCTCTGGGAATTTCTTTTTTGGGCTGATGGACGAAGATATTTCAGGGAAAATAGCTGATGCTTTGGTGGAAAACTACGAAACCAGCGACTGGAAGAAGTTTAATATTTATTTCAGAACCGAGGGTGAAGTGCTGGATAAAGTTGTGAGAGATGTTATCCTTCGCCACAAAAGAGAATATGTGCTGAAAATGATAGAAGATTTGAAAAAAAATCTGGATGAAACGGAAGAAAAAGCAGAAATTTATGAACAAATCGTCAGGCTAAACCAGCTGAAAAGTAAAATAGACCAAAAACTTTTTCGGATTTTGTGACAGATTGGTTACCTTTGGGAATTGGAATAATTTTTGAAAAAAGGAGATAAATAGTATCATTAGATTTAATGAAAATTTTGCTTATTTTGTAAATAATTAACCTTAAAAAGATTTATATATGGACATAAAGAAAGAATTTAGAGATTTTTCTGTAAAACATTTAGGAAATAATGGGCTGGTAACGGACCAATATATGGGAATGTTCAATCCTACCAACCTTACACCATACATCACCGAAGAAAGAAGGCTGAATGTAGCGCAGATGGATGTTTTCTCAAGATTGATGATGGATAGAATCATCTTTTTGGGAACAGGAATTGATGACCAAGTGGCGAATATCGTGACGGCACAGCTGTTGTTTTTGGAAAGTGCTGACCCGAGCAAGGATATTCAGATTTACATCAATTCGCCTGGTGGAAGTGTTTATGCGGGATTGGGAATTTATGACACGATGCAAATTATCAAACCAGATGTAGCTACGATTTGTACAGGTATGGCGGCTTCTATGGGAGCGGTGCTTTTGGTTGCAGGTGAAAAAGGAAAGCGTTCTGCACTGAAGCATTCCAGAGTGATGATTCACCAGCCGAGTGGTGGCGCACAGGGAGTTGCGAGTGATATGGAAATCAATTTGAGAGAAATGCTTAAATTGAAAAAAGAACTTTATGACATTATTTCCGAGCATTCTGGGCAGTCTTACGAATGGGTGGAAAAAGCATCGGACAGAGACTACTGGATGACTTCCACTGAAGCGAAAGAAATGGGAATGGTAGATGAAGTTTTGGAGAAAAAGAAATAAAAAATTATAAAATTAAAAGGTCAGAACGAAAATTCTGACCTTTTTTGATTTAATCTAAATTTTGTTCTTTTAATAGTCTTTTGTGGATGATTTGAGCCATTGCAACACTCATTTCATAGAGTAACAATAGCGGAATAGCCGCGATAAACATACTGACCACATCGGCAGGCGTGATGATAGCCGCGATAATCATAATGATGACAATGGCGTGTCTTCGGTAAGTTTTCATCAGCTGAGGAGTAAGAATTCCCAGTGAAGTCAAAACATAGACTATCATCGGAAACAGGAAGATAATCGCCATTCCAAAAACCACTTGCAGGAATATGGAAAGATAATCGGACAGGTCATAACTCAGCCTTATTTCATCTGAAATTCTAAAGAAATACCCAAAATTGATAGCGAATGGCAAAATGATGAAATACCCGCACAGCGCTCCAAAGAAGAATAAAATCCAAGTACCATGGATGATGATAAGGGAATATTTTCTTTCGTTCGGCAGCAGAGCAGGGCTGATAAATCTCCACAGCTCCCAAATAATATAAGGAAACGCCAGAAGAATCCCTCCAAAAATAGAAATAGACATCATTACATTAAACTGCTCGTACAGTTTTCGCACTTGTATAGGAAATGTCTCAGGAAGCGAAATGCTTTCTTCGCCCAAATATTCTTGGGTAAAATAATTGATGTATCTAAAAGTAGGAAAATCAGGTTTGGTAGGGTAGAAGAGGATATTATCCACTACCCAATTGGTATTGATTCCGATGAAAACCGCAGCGATGATGATGGCTATCACAGACCTTATAAGGTGTCCGCGCAGTTCTCCCAGATGGTCTAGGAAAGACATTTCTTTTTGGTCGCTCATACTTTTTTTTAGTTTATGCCCTCATCCAAAAGGCGGTGTAGGTCTATAATTCCGAAGTATTTCCCTTGGTCTGTCACGACCAGCTGTCCGATGTTATTCTGTTTCAGTATCTGCATGGCTTCCTTTACGAGGGCGCTTTTCTCTATGGTTTTAGGGTTTTTGCTCATGATGTCTCTTGCGAAAATCCCTGAAATAGAGTCTCTCTCAGAGAGCATTCTTCGTAGGTCGCCATCGGTGATTACGCCTTTTATTTCTTCGTTTTCAGTGATTACGGTGATGCCGTGTTTAGAGCTGCTGATGGAGATAATGACTTCTTTTATAGTTGCATTGATGTCCACTTTTGGTTTGTTTTGAGAGAGAAACTGCTCTACTTTTGCGGTTTGTTTGCCCAAAGCTCCACCAGGGTGGAATTTAGCGAAATCTTCTTTTTTGAATTGGTTGAGTTCCATCAGACACACAGCCAGAGCATCACCCAGAGCCAGCTGAACCGTAGTGGAAGTGGTAGGAGCCAGCTGATTAGGGCAGGCTTCTTTGGAAACATGCGTGTTTAAGGTGATTTCCGAAAACTCGGCAAGTTTGCTTTTCATATTTCCTGTCATCCCAATGAGCGCCGAAGAATATTTCTTTAGAAACGGCAGAAGATTTACGATTTCAGGCGAATTTCCTGAATTCGAGATGCACAGCACCACATCTTCTTTCTGAATAACTCCTAAATCTCCATGAATAGCCTCGGCAGCGTGTAGGAATTGAGACGGCGTCCCTGTGGAATTCAGCGTTGCTACTATTTTATTCCCGATGTGGGCGCTCTTCCCGATGCCTACTACAATCAGCTTTCCTTTGGCTTTATGAATGGTATTTATGGCCTTATTAAAATTTTCATCGATACGATTTTTCAAGGCTTCCAGCTCTTCTATTTCTGCAGAGATGGTGTTTTTTGCTATTTGGATTAAATCTATTGAGTTCAATTTGGTAAAATTTTATTACTTTTACATTTCAGTTCAAAAATAATAATTTTTTTCTAAAAATAATCATGGGAATAAAACATATGATACAATAACTATGAGATATTTAATTGTTTTCTTATCATTCGTGTTTTTCCATTTAAATGCACAGCCCTTGCCTACAATAATTATTGTTGATAGTATCTCTGTTTCAAAGAAACCTCTTTCTGTGAAAAAGATAAAGACAAATAATGTAGAAACTATTTATTTTTTGTCTTCATCTATGAAAAAGACGATACCTATGGCAATAACAAATAAGAGCAGAAATGTTTTTATTTATAAAAAAGATACTATGGATATTTACATAAATTTAGAAGAAAGAAAACAAATTTTTATTCAAAATCTACATTTTCAGAAAGGAAAATTTTCAATAAACTTTAAAAATTGTAGATTTGATAGTGATTATCATATAAAAAGTTTCCCGAGTGATTGTTTAATTTATAGAAAAGATGAAGAATAAAAACTTTATTAGCAAATATTTACCCAATGAAATAATAGGTGTAGTAAGCATGAAATTGTTATCAATTATTTTCTTATGCAGTTATAGTTATGTAAATGCCCAACCTCTTTGGGAAGGTTTAAGTGTGGGTAAATTCTATAGGGAAAATAAAGAAATCTATCTACAAAAAATTGAAAATGGTATAAAATACTTTTCTGATAAAAAGGAAAGAGAAAATCATGGACTATCACAAGGGATGAATATCTTAGTTTATAAAAAAGATACCATGAAAATTTACATAGAACCCATACCAGACCATCCTATTATGGGAGTTAAACGAGTTTATTTCAAAAGAGGAGAATATACAATAGATTTAAAAAAGTATGTTTCAGATAATACTCTTATAATTGAAAAATTTCCTCATGACTGCTTGATTTATAGAAAAGAAGAGGAAGGAAAAGAGTAGATTTAAGGCATAAAAATAACTTTTTAGTGGTCAAAAACTAAGAATAAAAATTGTTTAACATTTTTTGCAAATCAAATTTATTTCTTATCTTTGATAAAAGACACCTCACAAAATTGATTTTTGAATAAAAACTAAAAACAAATAAGTAAGTATGAAAAATGGGAAAATATCAGATTCTCTAAAAAAATATTTTGGTTTTTCTAATTTTAAAGGACATCAGGAGGAAATTATTTCTACGCTCTTAGAGGGTAGAGATGTTTTCGTTTTGATGCCGACAGGTGGTGGTAAGTCTCTTTGCTACCAACTTCCGGCTCTGATGAGCGAGGGAACGGCAATCGTGGTTTCTCCACTTATAGCCTTGATGAAAAATCAGGTGGATGCCGTGAATGGGCTGTTTTCCGAAGAAGGAGTGGCTCATGTACTGAATTCTTCCCTCAACAAAACCCAGACCAAAACCGTAATGGATGATATAAAATCTGGGAAAACCAAACTGCTCTATGTAGCGCCTGAAAGTTTGATAAAAGAAGAATATTTAGACTTTTTAAAAGAAGTGAAAATTTCCTTTGTGGCAATAGATGAAGCGCATTGTATCTCGGAGTGGGGACATGATTTCCGCCCTGAATATCGTAATCTAAAAACCATTATAGACCAAATAGCAAATGTTCCTGTGATTGCCCTGACGGCTACTGCAACGCCCAAAGTTCAGGATGATATTCAAAAAACACTGGGAATGACTGATGCTGTGGTCTTTAAGGAAAGTTTTAACAGACCAAATCTATTCTACGAGGTTCGCCCAAAAGTGAATGTAGATAAGGAAATAGTGAAGTTCATTAACCAAAATAAAGGCAAAGCAGGGATAGTGTATTGTCTCAGTAGGAAAAAAGTAGAGGAGTTTGCCCAGCTTTTGCAAGTGAATGGAATCAATGCTCTGCCGTATCACGCAGGACTAGATGCGAAATCCCGAGTAGCAAATCAGGACAAGTTCCTGATGGAGGAAGTGGATGTAATCGTCGCTACCATAGCCTTTGGGATGGGAATAGACAAGCCAGATGTTCGTTTTGTGATTCATTATGATATTCCAAAATCTTTGGAAAGCTACTATCAGGAAACGGGAAGAGCAGGAAGAGACGGCGGTGAGGGCTATTGTTTGGCTTTTTATGACCCGAAAGATATAGACAAATTAGAGAAGTTTTTGGCTCAAAAACCTGTTTCGGAGAGAGAAATTGGTCTTCAGCTTTTGAACGAAGTGGTGGGCTATGCAGAAACTTCTATGAATAGAAGACAGTATTTATTGTATTATTTTGGAGAACAGTTTGACCCTGTAAATGGCGCTGGAGCCAAAATGTGCGATAATTCTGTAAATCCTCCGACTCTGAAAGATGTTTCCAAAGAACTGAAAGTAGTTTTGGAACTGATAAAAGAACTGGAAGAGAAATTTAAGATAAATGATTTGATTTCAGTGCTTTTAGGGCGAGAAACTCCAGTTACGAAATCATATAAATTAGAAAACTCTTCTTTCTTTGGTAAAGGAAAAGAGCAGACGGATAATTTTTGGAAATCCATCATCAGACAGGCTTTGGTGCAGAACTACATCAATAAGGATATTGAGACTTATGGTGTTTTAAAATTGTCTCAAAAAGGGCTTGATTTCTTGGCTGGAAAAGAGAAAAATCCGTTCATGATAGCCGAAGACAGAAAGTATGACCTTAGCCAAGCTGCTTCGGAGCAGGTTCAGGTGCAGAGTGGTGGAGGTTTGGATGAAAATCTGTATAACCAGCTGAAAGAATTAAGAAAATCTGTTGCTAAAAAGCACGGAATTCCGCCTTATACGGTCTTTATGGACCCTAGTTTAGAGGATATGACGGTGCAGTATCCTATCACGATAGAGGAAATTACAAAAATCTATGGAGTAGGAGAAGGGAAAGCTAAGAAATACGGAAAGGAATTTGCGGAGTTTATTGCTAAGTATGTGGAAGAGAACAATATAGAGCGTATGCAGGATATGGTTCTGAAACAGCTTGTCAATAAGTCTAACCACAAAGTTTTCATCATCCAAAATACCGATAAAAAGATGGATTTGGAGGATATTGCTCAAGCCAAAAACTTGACGATGGATGAACTTCTTTCAGAAATGGAAAGTATTGTATATCAAGGAACTAAGCTGAATATAGATTATTATATCGAGGAAAATATAGATGAAGATCTGGTGGAGGAGTTTATGGATTTCATGAAAGAGTCTGAAAGCGACAGTATGAAAGTCCTTTGTGCCGAGTTTTCGGATGATTTGACTGATGAAGAAATCCGAATGCTTAGAATAAAATTCATCAGTGATGTGGCAAATTAAATTAGAAATTTTTAAAAATTTATAAATGGATTCAAAAATATTAGAAGAAAAAATGGAGCTGCTAAGGTGGATTATCAACCTTAATGATGAGCAGGTGATAAAGAATCTTATCAATTTCAAGAATGAGATTTTCGGAGTTCCTTTTGCTGAGCCTACGGTATGTTCTACTGTGGTAAAGTCAGGAAGTAGAGGCTTTGGGGAGATTGTTCTGAGTGAAGATTATTTAAAATTCGAGGGAGCAAGTGAAGGATTTTTAGCAGAATTCGATGAAGCATTTTCTTTGGAAGATGCTAAAAAGCAGTCAATTAAAAAAATACAAGGATGGTGGAGAGATTAGAAATAGTATACAGCAGAAAGTTTGTTCATAGTTTGGACAGCCAGTTGAATATTTTGTTCAGAGAAGGTATTCTCAATAGAATAGACAGAGCCGAAGAAATGGTGGGCGAGGTCTACGAATTTATAGAAAATAATCTGGATAAAGCCGTAGACACGCCAGAAAAAGTGCATGTAGCGGAGAAAAAATATCTAAGATATATGATAGATGATAAAATAACTTGGTTCTTTTTCTTTAAACAAGAAGCAGGGAAAGTCATTATGAATCATGTACTTAATAACCAATCGCCAGATTTCTCGGCATTGTAGATTATGAGTCAAAAAATTTCGGTAATGTTCATTCTGCCCAACCTGAAAATGGGCGGGGCAGAACGGATAATTACTACGATATGTAATCATCTGCCGAGAGAAAAATTCCAGCCGAGTCTTCTTTTATTCGAAAAGGTGGGCGAGTATCTGGATTTCTTGAAGGAAGATGTAGAAATTATAGAAGCGAATACCAAAAGTATTCGTTCTTCTTTGCTACCTATTTTAAAAACGATAAGACAGCGAAAGCCAGACATTGTTTTCTGTGGCTGGGGCGAGATTTCGGCGTTCGTTTCTCCGTTTATTCCGTTTTTTAGGAAAACCAAATTCATTTCGCGCGAGACCAATGTGGTTTCAAAGCATGTTACCCGAAAGGAAATCCGATTTTTTTACCGATTTTATAATAATTTTCATCAAATCATTACCCAAAGTGATGATATGACAAATGATTTGATTGAGAATTTCAAGATTAAAAAAGAGAAAATATTTAAAATCAATAACCCTGTTGATTTTGATTTTATCAATGAAAAACTGATGATTTCGGAAAAGCCAGAGGGGTTTGATACGGAGTTTAAAAATGTTCTGGCGATAGGAAATCTTTCCTCACGAAAAGGGTTTGACAATCTTTTGAAAGTTTTTTCTTACCTAAAAAATGAGAAAATAAAACTTCATATTCTGGGTGATGGGGCGGATAGGGAACTTCTTTTCCAAATGAAACAGGATATGCAGCTGGAAAATGTAATTTTCCATGGACAGCAGAAAAACCCTTATCAATACCTAAAATTTTCGGATTTGTTTATACTTTCTTCGCGCTATGAAGGTTTCCCAAATGTCCTTTTGGAAGCGGGTGCCTGCGGTGTGTATGCGCTGGCGAATGACTGTCCAGGGGGAATCAGGGAGATAGTAGAAGAGGGAATCAATGGGGAGATTTCGGATATCGATGATTATCAGCATTTTGCAGAGAAGATAAAAGAAATCCTTTCTACTCAAAAAACGGAAAAAAATCTTATCATTAATTCTATCAAAAACCGATTTTCAAAGGAAATAATTTTGGGTAAATACGAGAAAATATTACTGAAAATTAGGAATTAAAAAAATATTTGTAATATTGCGTTAGATTTAATTAAAAATTGAATAGGATTATGATTAAGAGAATTTTTGGATTAGCTGTTTTGGTAGTTTTTTCAGGATTTGCTACAGCTCAAGAGCAGGCTGTAGATAGTGTAAAAGTGGAAGAAGCAGTTGTGGCAGCTCATGATGATGAAGAAGGAAAACCGCTGAAACTCCACCACGCAGAGCCTTTGTATATAGACCTGATGAGAGACCTCGGAGCGAGAAAAGGCGAAAGAGAATGGAATGTAGCTATGGGAGTTACAGAAAATAATGGTTATTATGAGCTTTATCCATTAGTAGAATATGAGTGGGCGGTGGCTGATAGACTTGGATTGGAAGTAGAAGTGCCTTTTAATGTTTATACTTCTGCGGAAAAACTTCCGCATAAATCACCAGGGACAGGAGTTGCAGGTATCAAAACCTCTATCCAGTATACTTTTTTGGTAAATAAAAAAGCTTACACTTCCATGGCGGTAGGTTATCTCAATGAAATAGAACTGAACTCTTTCAGAAACTATGGAAATGGGAAATTTTTCACAGGGAATGTTTATAACCCGTTCTTTGTAGTAGCAAAGGGATGGGGTAAAACTCACAGCATCAGTACAATGGTGTATGCAGGGCCTGTTTTCACGCATCATTTTGGAAGTAATCATGTGGATACAGACTGGCAGATTAACTCGAGTATTCATTATCTAATTCCAAATTCTAGAAACTTTGTTGGTTTGGAGGTGAATAAGAGTATTACTAAAGAGAGATTTAATATGGTGCTTAGACCGCAGATTAGAGTAGCTCTAAATGATAATACTATTCTAGGTTTGGTGGTTGGAGTTCCTACTAACAGACAGTATGAGGGGTATAGTGGTTTCATCAGACTTGTTTATGAACCGCCTCATAAAAAACACTAATAAAATAAGAATCCTGCTTTTGGGCAGGATTTTTTATTTTTAGATAAAATTTAAAATTATAAAGAAATTTGATTTAAATTTAAATAAAATGTTTAATCTATTAAAAGTTCTCTCATTTCCCATTTGTTTCCGTTATAGACATTAAGGTCTATTTTGGTTTCTATACCGTCTGATATTCCGTTTTCTGTAAATTGCCAGATTTTCCATGGGTCAGTATCGGAGGGCTGTGGAACATCATTGTAGTTTGCCATCCAGAGAGGACATTCATCAAATTGTCCCTTTAGATAGTCTTTGTAAAAATGATAGTATGTGTAGAGAATAGGTTTTTTGCCATAGTGTTTTTCTATTATATCTATCCAAATATGGAGGTCTTTTATGAATTGTTCTTTGGATTTGGTTTTTGGTAGTTTTTCTACATCTAAAACAGGCCTCATATCGCCAGAAGAGAGATTTACGCTCCTGATATATGAATCTGCCTGAGTGACAGGGTCTTCATCTGGACGATAGAAATGATAGGCACCGCGGGTAAGTCCGTGGTTTTTAGCTTTTTCCCAATAATGAGTAAAATGCTTGTCCTTTCCATCGCTGCCCATAGTGGCTCGTAATACGATGAATTCTAAGGGAATAGCGCCATTTGAGATAGTCAGTTTTTCCCAATTGATATGCTCCCGCTCTTGGTAATGCGATATATCTAATCCGAATGTCTTGTCTGAATAGTTTTTTATAATTTTATTGATTCTCTGCGTTTCAAAAGGTGAATTGGTCAGTTTTGGTGCTTGTTTTTCGCCGAAATACATTGTATAATAGTACATTAT
>CAUSFO010000059.1:0-10660 GCA_963530895.1 uncultured Flavobacteriaceae bacterium
TAAAAACTATTAATTTTAAGAATTTATGTTGTTAAAGTTTTTATTTTTCTTACCCTTGTTTTTCATTGCAAACGGCAAATGCCTTGCTCAAGAACAAAAAGGGCAGGAAGTGACAGAACAGGAAATACAAGAAACGCAGGAAACCCTGACCATAGAGTCAAAACAAGATAGTGTAAACCTCATTGAAAGACCTAAATTCAGACCCAAGGAACTCTACATTCCTGCTGGGCTGATGGCTCTTGGGCTAATCTCTGAAGGGAAAACCAAACAGGAAGTCCACCAGTGGAGAAACAAGCAAATTCCTCATTTTAGAAATAAATTTGATGATTATCTACAGTTCGCTCCTCATGTCGCTGTCTATGGCTTTGAGCTGATGGGAATGAAACCCAAAACAGACTGGAAAAACCGTCTAGCCATACATGCCAAAGGACACATCATAACTTTGGGACTGGCGCACCTTATGAAACAAGTCATCAACAATAAAAGACCCAACGGAGCCCAAATGTCCTTCCCTTCTGGGCATACTGCATACGCTTTTAGCGGAGCTACTATCCTTGCCATGGAATACAAGGACGAGCACCCTTGGGTGCCTTATGCTGCCTATGGTTCGGCTAGTGTGGTGGGAATCATGAGAATAGCCAACAACAGACACTATGTGAGTGATGTCCTATTCGGTGCTGGACTGGGGATTCTCTCCATGAAACTAGCATACTGGACACATAAATACAAATGGAACAGACCTAAAAAAGAAAAAAAAGACCCTTTCTTGGGTGTAGTTTACTAATAGTTTAATAATGAAGATTACAATTTTTGCCAGCTTATTTATAAGCTCTTTTTTCATGGCTCAGACTAATGATAGTTTGGCTGTGGAAACTCCTTTGGACAGTATACAAACTCAAAATATAAAAATCCAAGAAGTAAAAATATCTGAAAACGAAACTTTTATTTATCAAAAACCAAAGTTTTGGGATATTGTCAATAAAATGCCCAAAAACATCGCAGGAACAGCCACAGATATAGTTTCAAAAAAATACTATCCATACGGACTTGCCGCTTTGGGAAGCACGGCTGCTCTCATTCCTGCCGACCCTTGGGTCATTAGAGAAAGCCGAAATCTTGGCGAAACTCTCGGCATGAATGAAGCCCACACCTACCGCAAACTCGGATTTCTGAAAATAATCCCTGCGGATGTGAACTCTGCGCTGTATTTCATCGGTAATGGAACTACAGTGATTCTCATCAGTGGCGGGCTTGCAACTTATGGTTTATTTAAAAACAATTATCGGGCAATCAGCACCTCTATGCAGCTCATAGAAAGCCTTGCATTGTCAGGTGTTTTCGCTCAGTCTATAAAGCGTATCACAGGGAGAGAAAGTCCATTCATCACTGCTGAACGAAATGGATGGCACAGCCACTGGACTTTCGCGCCAAGTTTTGCAGCATACCAAGGAGATACTTCTAGATATGATGCAATGCCCTCTGGACACCTTACCACTGCAATGGCCGCTCTCACTGTCCTTACAGAAAATTACCCTGAAAAAAAATGGCTAAAACCTGTGGGATACACTCTTTTAGGGCTTATGTCTTTTGAAATGCTTCAGAGTAAGGTTCACTGGGTGTCAGACTATCCTATCGCTATTTTCCTCGGTTACCTTATCGGAAAAAATATTGCCAAAACGAGAATCACGAAAGTAAACAACTCTCCTTTGGCTGAAAACAAGAAAAAATACGACTTACAGCTGTCAGCAGGTTCTCTGTATGGCTACCAGACCATCGGTGTGAATATCAAGTTTTAATATTTTTAGAATTAAATATAAAAAACATCTTACCCTTTTGAGTAAGATGTTTCGTTTTTTATTGTAAAAGACTTTTTAGTATTGTTCTAAGAAGTATTTCAATAAATCTGTTGTAGTGATTACTCCTTTCAGTTCACCATTTTCTACTACTGGTAGAGAGTGGAAACTTTGTTTTGCCAAAATTTCGGTTACATCTCTCACCGTTTGGTCTGGTGACACACCTACTGGATTTTTCGCCATCACCTGCTCTATAGTGTATGCGTTATACACTGTAGTGTCTACTTTTTCCTCATTATCCGACAATTCTGAAAAACTAATTCTCAACAAATCCGAATAACTCAAAATACCTATCAGCTGGTTTCCGCTCACAACAGGTAAGTGTCTGATGTTATGCTCTTTGAAAAGTTTTTCTGCATCAAACAATGTGTTTTTTGTAGTAAGCTTAACTACATCCTTTGTCATAATCTGAGATACTGGAACTCTGTGTTTCATAATAATTTACATTTAAGATTAAACTTCCTTTTTTTCTTTGATAAAGGTACGACTTTATATTTATGCCAAAGAATTTTTTTTAATGACATTTAACATCTTTTCAAAATTTCCTTCTATAAATAGTTTAGAAATTGTATTTTTACAAAAAATTTTGGTTATGAGAAAAATCCAGATGGTTGATTTACAAAGTCAATATTTCAAAATAAAAAACGAAGTAGATAACGCAGTGCTGAATGTTTTCGAGTCGGCAGCTTTTATCAATGGTTCTGAGGTTCAGTCTTTCCAAGCTGAATTAGAAGAATATTTAGGCGTGAAAAATGTAATTCCTTGTGCAAACGGCACGGACGCTCTACAAATTGCCCTAATGGCGCTAGATTTACAGGAAGGTGATGAAGTGATTACGGCAGATTTTACCTTTGCGGCTACGGTGGAAGTTATCCATTTATTAAAACTAAAAGCTGTTTTGGTGGATGTGGATTATGATAATTTCACCATTGATATTGAGCAGCTTAAAAAAGCCATTACGCCTAAAACCAAGGCTATTATGCCAGTGCATCTTTTCGGGCAGTGCGCGAATATGGAGGCTATTTTGAAAATTGCAAAAGAGCATAACCTTTTCGTAATCGAAGATAATGCACAGGCCATCGGTGCCGATTTTATTTTCTCTGATGGAACTCAGAAAAAAGCTGGAACGATAGGAACGATAGGAACTACATCGTTTTTCCCTTCTAAAAATTTAGGTTGTTATGGAGATGGTGGTGCTATCTTTACCAATGATGATGCTTTGGCCCATAAAATGAGAGGAATTGTAAATCATGGAATGTACAAAAGATATTATCACGATGAAGTGGGCGTAAACTCTCGATTGGACAGCGTACAAGCAGCTATTTTGAGAAGAAAACTGCCTCATTTAGAAACCTATAATGAAGCCAGAAGAAAAGCCGCAAACTTCTATGATGATGCTTTTGCTGGGCATCCACATTTACTTATCCCAAAAAGAGAGGAAAATTCCACTCATGTTTTTCATCAATACACGCTGAGAGTTTTAAATGGAAAAAGGAATGAACTACAGGAGTTTCTTGCATCAAAGGAAATCCCTGCCATGATTTATTATCCTGTGGCGCTTAGAAAGCAAAAAGCATACTTCCAAGCAAGTAATGATGCTGATTTTAAAAACACTGACAAGCTTCTAGACCAAGTAATTTCCCTGCCGATGCACACAGAGCTGGACGAGGAGCAGCTCAAATACATTACAGAAAGTGTTTTAGAATTTATGAATAAATAATTTTTAAACACCATAATTATGAGAGTATTTTTGTTTTTAATGTTATTTTTCAATTCTTTTGTGTGGGCGCAAGAGGGGAATAAATTTTTAATCAATAATGACTATTTGGTTCAATTTCCCGAATCTGTAAAATACATAAGAACAGATGAAAATTCAGGCGCGTTTTTATTCCATGACAAACAAAATTCAAACATACAGGTTTCTGTTCGCCCTTCTCAGAATATGGAATTCTACAAGGAAGGTCTTTCTCAAACTGAATTATTAGAGGCTTTTTATAAATGGGATTTTGATTTTTGGAAAGGAAACACCATCAATGCTAAAGTTACCGAAATCAGCAAAAAATTATCCGAAGGCTATGTTTTGTGGGGTATCGAACTTGATTATGAATCTCAAAAAATCAATCAAATCATACTTTCTGGCGTGAAGGAAAACAATGTAGTATTTATCTCCATTATCAACCCTAAAATGAAGATGAATGAAAAGAAAAAATTCTTGATAGACTTATACAAAAAAGGAATTTCAAAACATAATTAAGAGTATGACAATACTAGTTACGGGCGGTCTAGGCTACATCGGTTCACACACCGTGGTGGAGCTTTTAGAAAATGATTTTGATGTGGTTATCGTAGACAACCTCTCTAATACGGACAAAAAAATACTAGCTGGGATAGAGCAAATCACTGGAAAAACTCCCGCTTTCTATCCTTTTGATTTAAAAAACCGAAGCCAAATAGCACAAGTTCTAGATGCTCATAAAATAGATGGCTGTATTCATTTTGCTGCTTTCAAAGCTGTAGGAGAAAGCCAAGTAAAACCTATTGACTACTATGAAAACAATATGTTTTCTCTTATCAATCTTTTGCAGGAGTTCAAGGAAAGAAATATTTCCAATTTTATTTTTAGTTCTTCCTGCACTGTTTATGGACAGGCTGACCAGATGCCGATAAATGAAGAAGCACCTATAAAACCTGCTGAATCTGCCTATGGACGAACCAAACAGATGGCAGAAGAGATTCTAAAAGATTTCGCTGCTGCCCACCAAAAGAAAGTATCATTATTAAGATATTTTAATCCTATTGGGGCTCATCCTTCGGCTAAAATAGGCGAACTTCCTCTCGGAATTCCTAACAATCTCGTTCCCTATGTGACCCAAACCGCAGCAGGAATACGAGAAAAACTAAACATCTGGGGAGATGACTACCCTACTCCTGACGGCACTGCCATCCGTGATTACATCTATGTGATGGATTTAGCCAAAGCTCATGTGAAAGCCTTGCAGAAACTAGTATCAGAAAAATCAGAAACTTTAGTTGATGTTTTCAATCTGGGAACTGGAAAAGGTTCTTCCGTCCTTGAAATCGTAAAAGCTTTTGAAAAAGCTAATAATCTAGAAATTCCTTACCAAATCTGTGACAGAAGAGCGGGCGACATTACCATCGCTTATGCAGATGCTTCCAAAGCCGAAAAAGAACTTGGCTGGAAGGCTGAAACTTCGCTGGAAGAAGCACTGAGAACCACTTGGCTCTGGCAGAAAAATCTAGAACAAGAAAAATAAATTTCAATAAAAAAATCTCTTTCAATATGAAAGAGATTTTTATTTTTTAGAGGAAAACTCCACTACTTTCAGGATTAACTTCTGAATTCAATTTTGCATTTATATCCGCTTCTATTTCAGCTTCTGAAACTCCAAATTCCCTTGCAGCATCTTTAACCAAGCTGTCTTCGTTAATTCTGTCTGTATAGATATGAACAGGGATTTTGATATCCAATTCTTTATCAAAAGAAGCCGAAGGAAGTTTATCAGACTCCAAATCGTTTGGTTTCTGCCCGAACTTAGCCAAAACTATTCTCAAATCAAAATTCAAATATGGTTTTTTCACATCGAAAAATCCTTTTAGTCCTATTTTTTCTGGTCTTATTTTAGCCTCACGCGGACCTCCAAAGCTCTTAAAAATGTATTTATCCTCAGGATTAGTATCACGGTATTTATAAGTCATGATTTCCTTATTTGGAACTACTGTCCCGCCACTTATAGCGACTATATTTTCCATTAAAAAGAAGTGTTGATATTGTTTTGCTGCCTCATCAGATGCTAAAAAACTATTGATTCGCTCGCCTTTTTCATTGTAATAGAAAATCTCCAATCCATAGAGAGACAGCCCTCCATCAGCAGACATTACACTAAGGGCAGCAGGATTATCAGCCGATGGAACTATCTGACCATTTTTATTCTCAAAAAAGAATTTTTGTACAGATTTCAGATATTTCACACCTGGATACTCTGGCGAACCATGAAAATACCCATGAGAATGCCCTTCTGTAAAACGAAATTCCACCTTGCTCCACTTCAGCTCCGTACTAGGCTGCTCTGGTTTTGGTACCACGATATCATCATTCTCCTGACTCCTACAAGCCAAAAGTGAAAAAACAAAAAACACTACTGCTAATACAACTTTGATTGATTTTAAAAAACTTTTCATATTATTAAATTTTTATTTGTTTACTTTATTAAATTATTCTAAAATATTAATGAACTATTTTCACTGGGACTTTCATATCTGTGTCTAAAACAAATGAACCGCTATAATGCAACACATTGTATTTTCTGGCTCTTCCTGTCTTAGGCTCTAATTTATTTTTAACCAAGAAATGGGCTAATCTTATCCTTAAATCAAAACTCTGAGTTCCCAAACCAGTCGTTTTTATGGTGAAAACTCCTTTCAGTCCGACAGGGTCTACTTCCGTAGGGTTCTGCGTATCCCACGAACGACGACGAAGGCTCACTCCACTCTCTCCTAAAACTCCATTTTCAGGGTCTGTATCCTGATATTCATAGCTTACCAATTTATCCATTTCTGACTCCTCTACCAGCGTTCCATTTTTATTTAGCTGAAAGAAATGCTGATGAATAGGCGCCATTTCCTGTGAAACGAATTCACTATTAAGCCTTCTGCCATTGTTATAATACACTATTTCAAGGAGATAGCTGTTTCCTTCTTTCCATTCTACGGCTTGTGCATTGTCAAATTTCAATCCATCTTGGGTCAGCAGCGCCGTTCTTCTTTGCTCCTGTGAGGTCGCTGTATTTTTAAATATAAACTCCACTCTATCAGGCATTTCGTGCCCTCTGTCTTTGGTTTCGTCCGTTGGCGCCTGAGGGCTGCCGCCATCTCTGCTACAAGAAGAAATACTGAAAACTGCTAAAAACAGCATTAGCATTGTCAAAATTTTGTTTAGTGAAAACTTATTTTTCATAATGTTAAAATTTATTAGAATTAATGATTATTAAAAATTAAATTGTGTTTTAAATTGAATATCAATCCCTTTCCCATGAATAAAATACCGCAGTCTATCGGTATAATTTTTATAAAGTGCATTGGTAAGATTTTCTACGCCCAAAAAGAATTTTACACTTTTCTTATTGCTGTATTCCAGCTCTGCACCTATTTTCAGACCCAATAAATGGTAGGCATCAGGAGAGTCCGCCACGAGGTCAAAATCAGGATTAAACCTTCTCTGCTTCGCGAAATACTGGTGCTCCACTTTTGCATAAAAATTCTTGAAAACAGAAGTCGGAATATTCCATTTCAGACTCTGCGAAAGCTGTAATGGCGGTATTTGTGGAAGATACGCCTTGGTATGTTGGTCGTCTGCATAGACCAAAGAAAGATTGGAATGGTATTCTAAATTTTTAGAAATAGGAATTCCCACAGCCAAATCTCCCCCACGGAAAAGAGCATCACTCTGCACAAACTTAAATAGCGCCGCTGGACCAGAAAACAACTCCCTATACTGATGCGTAGGAATGCTGTAAATAAAATTATTAATCGGCTGTACAAATGCAGACAATTCTGCAAAAAATCTATTTTTTTTGTATGACAATTTATTGACTATTTTTAGCCCTTTTTCTGCATTTAGGTTTTTATCTCCTATATAATAGATGGGAATTCCGTGCTGTTTTCCGTTGATATACAGCTCATAAGGTTCTGGCGCTCGCCACGCATACCCTGCATGAGCCACATATTCCAGATGGTCGGTAATCTGATAATGAACTCCTCCGCTGTACGAAAAACTTGAAAAATCTCTTTTTCCGCCATAAAGGTCTCCGAACATATCGTAACCCAAAGAATTTATCATTCTAAAATCAAAACGCCCTCCCAGCTCTGCCAGCCATTTTCCTCTTTTAAACTCGGAAATAAAAAATCCTGCGTAATTATTCAAAACAAAATTTGGAATCGTAGGAACTACGCCTGTTCCTGGCACATTGAAATTTTCTTTCCTCAAATAACTTATCCCAAACTGAGTTTCCAATCCTCTAAAATGTGTGTTTTTCCAAATCATTTCCACAAAATGAGAATCAAGTTTGGTATCCTGCGTAGGAATTGTAGTTCTGTCTAACCTTCTGACATCAAACTCTTTTCGGTGATTATTTTGATAAGCATAAACCAAATCAAAATGATTATTCGGACTAAGTCTAAATTCTGTTTCACTTTTCAGGAAATAATGAGCCACATTATGCTTTGGAGCTGTAATATCGTAGGAAAAACCATATGTCGTAATCGGTCTGCCAAGCTTCAGCCTGCTCTCAAAATCATCTATATTACTGGACGCTGCACCATAGAAAATCCCTAATTCTGAATTATATACACTAAAATACAAATTAGACTTAAATTCATTCTTACGGTATTCCAGCTCAGCAGAATAATTCAGTTCCCGAATTCCTGTATTATTGATATAATAATCTTGAGTTTTATAATCTCCTGCATACTGCGCATTTACCTGCGCTCTCCACGCCCAGTTTTTCCCCAGCGCTCCTTCCAAATAACCTCCGCCAGAGACTTTCCCAGAATTAGAATTTCCAGAAAGCATCACTGCACCAGACAGCTTTTCACTATAATTAAGGTTTTTAGGAGACAGCAGAACCACTCCGCCAAGCGCACCAGCGCCATATCTCACGCTCTGAGCGCCCTTTATTATACTGATATTCTGCGGAATACCCATACCGATTTCTGGTGCGTGGTCATCAGACCAGTCTTGGCTTTCCAGTTTTACACCGTTATTTAGAATTAAAATTCTTGTGTTTCCCAAGCCCTCTATCACAGGTTTTGCGACTGTGGCTCCTGCCTGCCGAAGGGTAATCCCCGCCGCTTTGGACAGCACTTCTGAAAGATTTTGACCTATATTTTCTGAAAGATTTTCTTTAGAAAATTTTACAAGATTATCAGCTGATATGTTTTTATTTACAATTGTAAGCGTGTCAATGTTTTTGGGCGTTACTCCCTGTGAAAAAAGCATATGAAATCCACAGAAAATAATCCCAAATACCAATTTTTGAGTCATATAAAATGATTTAATACAAAAATAAAATGGATAAATTTTAAACCGAAAATGTTTTTTGTTTGAAAAAGGGAATGTCTTGGTTTTAGCTAAAACCAACTATAATATTGACTTTCATAAAAATCAATAAACATTCAATCAAAACTAAGAAAATACAGGAGGAGCGCGGGATTGCCACAGAAGAATTATCCTCTCTGATACGAAAATTTTATACGATGAAAAATATGAGAAATATTCATTTACATGAAACTCTGTCTGAGGTTTTTCTGGAAGAATATAGAAATAATTCAATGTGCATAAAAACCCACAATCACAGTCGCTTTTGGTCTGTAAGTGCGCTTTGTGATAGCAGACTTTATCATTGCATTCTGCTATTTTTTCTGTTTTTTGATGAGTTTCCTGATGATGTAACCGCACAAACAAGCCCGATACATTCATCACGAAGATGAGTAGCAGCACCGAAGCCAAAAAAGTTTTAATATGTTTTGCAGTTTTTATCATCATTATTTGATAACGGATACAAATATAATCTAAATTTCCGAAAATAAAAATTCATTACTCAAAAATTTGCCAGAAGCCTCCTCTACGCTGTACTCTCCTATTTTAGTCCTTCTGAGCTGAGTAAGATAGGCGCCTACGCTCAGCTCCTGCCCTATATCATGAGCCAGAGAGCGAATATAAGTTCCCTTAGAACAGCCCACTAAAAAACGGACATATGGAAATTCTATCTGAATGTCTTTAATATAATGAATTGTAGTTTTTCTGGATTTCATCTCTACGGAAGCCCCTACTCTTGCCAAATCATAAGCCCTCTCGCCATCAACCTTTATTGCTGAAAAAATAGGAGGTTTCTGAGTGATTTCGCCTAAAAATTTTTGTAAAACTTCTGTCACAAAATCCTCTGTGATGTGGCTGATATCTGTAGGGAGAATTTCTGGTTTTTCGGTGTCGTAAGATTCTGTCTGCACACCTATTTTTATTTCCGTCCAGTATTCTTTTGGTGCATCTTGGATTTCGGATATTTTTTTGGTTGCCCTGCCTGTGCATACCACGAGAAGCCCCGTAGCCTTAGGATCAAGGGTTCCTGCATGCCCTACTTTTATTTTCTTAAATTTAAACTCTTTTTTCAGTTTAAATTTAATTTTATTGACCACCTGAAACGAAGTCCAATCCAAGGGCTTATCAACCAGAAAAACCTGACCTTCAAGAATTTGCTCTGCAGTCATTTATTACTTATTTAAATAAAAATAAATCAATAAAACTATTCCGACAATGATTCTATACCAGCCCCAAAACTTAAAGCCATATTTCGCAAGAACATTGATAAAAGTCTTCACCGCTATCATCGCCACGATGAAAGCCACAATGTTTCCGATAATGAAAACCAAAATATTTTCTGTAGAAGCCAAAATCATCTCGTATCCTTTTTGGGCATTAGGTGTTCCCTCTCCCCAAGTCTTGATAAATACAGAATAAAGCGTAACTGCCATCATCGTAGGGACAGCCAAAAAGAAAGAAAATTCCGCAGATGCCTTTCTGCTAAGCCCTTGGCTCATTCCTCCAATGATAGAGGCTGCAGAACGAGATGTCCCTGGCATCATAGCCAAACACTGCCAAAAGCCAATAGTCACAGCTTTTTTGATGGATATATCTTTCTCATTATCAATCTTTTCCTTGTTATCAAACCATTTATCTACAAAGAGTAAAACAACTCCTCCCAAAACCAAAACACAAGAGATAACTATCTGAT
>CAUSFO010000060.1:0-10542 GCA_963530895.1 uncultured Flavobacteriaceae bacterium
ATTATAATACAAATGCAATCTATGTAATGAACCAATTAGAGTGGAATAAATTGATTTTCAACTTTGGTCTTCGTCAGGAGTGGTACACAGATAAGAACCACTACAAGACTGATAAAGAACAAGTTGTGAAACAAAATAAACTTTTAGCAAGAGCAGGTTTGGTATATAAACTTACAGATAATATCAACCTTTACGCTTCTTATGTAGAAGGTTTCCAAATGCAGACGGATTCTTATTTAGGATCTGATGCATTTAGAACAGATGGAAACACAAATGCTATCGCTAGAGAGCCATTCAAACCTAAAACATCAAGAATGTGGGAAGGAGGTATTAAAACTGAATGGTTTGATGGAAAATTACATGCAACTCTAGCTTACTACAACATCAAGCAGAAAAATGTATTAACATATGCTGATGGAAGCGGACAAGCAGACGAACTTTCTAATGAAGGTGCAACTGAGAAAAACCAAGGGATAGAGCTAGAAGTAATGGGTAGAATCTTGCCAAACTGGATGGTTAACGCAGGATATGCTTACATAGATGCTAATCTTACTAGATTTGATAACGCATCAAACAAAGACATCACTTATAGAAAAGATAATGCGCCTAAGCACTCACTAAACATCTGGACAAGATACGACATCAAAGAAGGGCCTTTCCGTAACTTTGGTGCTGGTGCAGGGCTTAACTATGTGGGAGAGAAAATCTCTTGGCAAGAGCGTGACTTAGTTTTACCAGCATACACTGTTGTAGATGCAGCGGTATACTATAAGTTGAAATCTATGCAGCTTTCATTCAATGTTAATAATGTATTTAACAAAGAATACTGGGTAGGTGCGTTCAACTATCCAAGACTATTCCCAGGAACGCCAAGAAATGTGATGTTTGCTGTAAAATACACATTCTAAGATAGATACAAGATTTTTTCATAAAAATAATTTAATTTGTTGAAAACCGATAGTTTATAATAGCTATCGGTTTTTTGATTATATTTGAAAAATATTATAAATCAAAATTGATAAAATGAAAAGAATCTGCTTATTAATGATAATATTCTCTAATTATGCATTAGCACAGATAAAGGATATTAAATTATTAGAAATTGTATTTATGGATAATATCAATTATTACTCATTTTATCATAAAAATACAATCATAAATGACCAAATTGATACTAGTAAAAATATTTCTATCATTACAACTTATCCTGATTTGAAAAGAATAACAAAAAATAATACAATTAGAATTTTGCCCAATGAAATAATTGTAAGCCATGATATTATCTATCTTTATGATATATTGAAGGATTATCAGATAAATCCAGAAATAAAAGAAAGTTTTAAAAACTATTTTGAGAATAGAAAAATAGTAAAAAAAATATTAAAAAAGCGAGGAAAATATGAGCTTTTGAATGTAGAGGAAAAGAATTCTATTATTTTAGTTTTGGAGCTTTCAGTAGAGTATTTTAATGAATATAGTGATAATCTAAAAATAACAACAGAAAATAATAAAAAGATAAAAGTATATAAAATACTAAATGGTTTAGACGAGGACTTAATAGAAACTCTGAAAATATAGCTAAATATTTCAAAATATATCAAAAACATTATGAAAAAAATAAAAACTATCTTGACGGGTCTGAGTTTGTTTTTTCTTTTAAGTTGTATAAATCAGCATAATGCTAACAAAACAGTAAAAACAAAAATAGAAAAATCTCATAAAAGACACCTGCGAAAACAACTTGCTTCTTTCATAAAAGGAATGCGAAAAGGCAAGCCAGATGAAGTAAAAGCATATTTTGATTTTCCTATTAAAAATGATAACTTCTGGTATGTGGCTTTGGAATCTGAAGAATGGGAAAAACATTTAGGGAAAGACTTTGGCGAAAAAGAATTTCAAACTTATTTTAATAGAATTTTTAATGATGATTTTAGGAAAACTTTAGTAAAAATAGATGTTGATAAAGTATTGAAACAAGGGCGTGATGAAGCAGAATATACCAATAAATCTCCATCCGATGGCTCGAAAAACACTTTAGAAATCGTGTATGCAGATGATAAAATCACCATGACTTTTAATTCAACAGTCTATTATGAAGATATGGCGGATGAATATTCACAAGTATTTGTTTTCACAACGAAAGATGGCGTTCTGAAATTTAAAGATTTCCAAATAGCAGGGTAAGACTCTTCGGAAAAAGATAGAAAAAATTTCAAAATAATTATCTTTGCCCTTAATTTTTTAATTACTAAACTTTACAATGAAAATAGGAATCATCGGAGCGATGGAACTAGAAGTTCAGCTCTTGCGAGAAAAATTACAAGATAGAAAAGATACCGAATTATTTGGATTTACTTTCCACGAAGGGCGAATCGGCAGCCATCAGGTGGTGGTGCTTTTGTCTGGGATAGGAAAGGTGAGTGCAGCAGTGGCTACAGCACTTTTAATCAATCAGTTTAAACCAGAATTAATCATCAATACAGGAACAGCAGGAGGTCTGAAAGACACTAGAGTTTATGATATTATCTTGGCTACAGAGGTTAGACATCACGATGTGGATGTCACGGCTTTCGGCTATGAAATAGGGCAACAGGCAAAAATGCCGCCTGCTTTTTTTGCAGATGAGCAGTGGCTGAGCCTTGCCGAGGAACATTGCGGGAAATATACCGACCAGCTTCGTAAAGGGCTGGTAGTCAGTGGTGATTCTTTCATCAGTGATAGACAGCGCCGAGAATGGATAGAAAAAAGTTTCCCAGGGGCGCTGGCTGTGGAGATGGAGGCGAGTGCCATTGCGCAGACCTGCCACATTATGGGCATTCCGTTTCTGATGCTGAGAGCGATTTCGGATAATGCAGGCGAGGGAGATACTGTTTCCTATGAATCCTTTGTGGAGAAGGCTGGGGCGCTTTCGGCGGAGATGAATATCAGTTTCATTGAGAATTTAAAATAATTTCATGAATTTTAAAAGGGTAAAGCTAATCGCCTCGGAAGAATGGAAAAGCATCAATAGGCAGAAAGTACTGATTTACTTGGTTTTTATCATTGTTGCTGTTTTATCTCTGGCGGCTTATATCGGTTGGGAAAATGTCCATCATCACAATGAGGAGCAGGAACACTACCAGTCCAAAGTTGTCCAGCAGTGGGAAAACCAGCCAGAAAGGCACCCGCACAGGGTTTCGCATTATGGGTATTTGGTTTTTCGGGACAAATATCCTCTGAGCGCCTTTGATTTTGGGGTAAATTCTTATGTGGGAAACTCTGTTTTTTTGGAGGCTCACAGACAGAATACGATGAATATGAGTGATGCTTCGTTTTCCAACGGAATCCTGAGGTTTGGGGAACTGAGTATGGCTCTTATTTTCCAGCTGATTTTACCTTTATTCATTATTTTCATTGGTTTTGGTTCGGTTTCTGGGCTGAAACAAAATGGAGTTTTGAAGCTGATTTTGGTTCAAAATACGACTTACAAAGACATTATTTTTGGAAAAACTTTGGGGATTTATGCCGTTACGATGGCTTATTTCCTTCCTATTCTTATTTTGGGAATTACTTTCACAGGGCTGATGTCAGGTGCTGATGCAGAGGGACTTATACCGAGAGCCTTCCTGCTGGTGGCTTCTTACAGCGTTTATTTTTTGATTTTTTCGTTTGTAGTGGTGATTTTTTCGGCATTGAATAAAACTCCTAAATCTACTTTGCTTGTTCTTTTAATTATTTGGTTTTCAATGGTTTTTATCCTTCCGAAAGCTGCGCAGACACTTGGAGCAAATATCTATGAAGCACCGAATAAAAATGATTTTGATATTTCTATTCATAACCAGACTAAAAAAGAAGGGGACAGCCATAATCCTGATGACCAGCACTTTAAGGAGCTGAAAGAAGAAATCTTGAAAAAATATAATGTCAATTCCATCGAAGAATTGCCGATAAATTACGGTGGATTGGTCTTTGCGGAAGGCGAAAAAATTACCACGAAAATTTTTGGTGAAAAATTTGAGGAATTGATTAAAATTTATCAAAATCAAAACAAAGTAAGCGAATTTTTGGGCTTTGCTAATCCTTATTTGGCGATGAGAAATATGTCTATGGGCTTCAGCGGAAGTAGTTTTTCTGATGCTGTAAGTTTCCAGCGACAGGCCGAAAAATACCGATATGATCGCACTCAGTATCTGAATAAACTTCAGCAGGAGGAAATAAAATATTATAAAGAATCCCAAAAAGAGCGGACACAGAGGATAAATAATGAGCTTCTGAAACAAATGCCGCCGTTCAAATATCAGCATTTTTCTACTTATGAAATTCTGAAAGAGCAGATTTTGGGGATTTTAGCGTTTGTTTTTATGCTGTTTGCTTTGGTTTTGGCAGCGAATTATATTCAGAAAAATAGTAATAAATTTTTGTAACGATGAAGAGGATTTTAAGCATAGAATTTAAAAATATTTTTAGAAATAACGCCTTCCGAATTGGGGTTTTGGTGGTTTTTCTCTTTGGGCTTTACGGAATTTATTACGGAAACAGAGTCATAGAGGAACAAAAAGAAAATATTTCCAGAATAGAACATCTGGAAAATGCGAGTATAGAGCACATTCTGCACATTGCGGGCGCGGAGAACACGGCGGGAACGGATATTTATTATATGATTTTTCATACTTATAATCCACCGACTGACTGGGCGGCGTTTTCTCTGGGGCAGAGAGATATTCTGAACTACAATATCAAAACCAAAATCTTGGCATTAGAAGGGCAGATTTATGATAATGAGCTGACTAATCCTTTGTCCCTTTTGGTGGGCAATTTGGATTTGTCATTTGTTTTTATTTATCTTTTTCCGTTATTGATTATTGCTCTTGGTTTCAGCTTGATTTCGGAGGAGAAAGAAACGGGAATTTGGAGTATGATAAAGATTTCTGGAGTACCTACGCTTAGTTTTGTTTTTTATAAAATCTTCGCAAGGTGGCTGATAGTGGTGTCTTTGGTCATTATATTGATGATAGTGGCGGCTTTGGTTTTCAAGGCTGGCTTTGGAGCGGTGTTTTTTGCCATTTTAGGAATTTCTATTTTTTATGTAAGTTTTTGGTTTGCAGTGGTTTGGCTTATCAATTCATTAAATAAAAATTCAACTTACAACGCCATTTTGTCCGTGGGGATTTGGATTGTGCTATGTCTGATGTTTCCAGCTTTGGGAAATACGATAATTACAGCTACCACTCCTGTTCATGAGGCTATGGAAACTACACTCATCCAGCGTGAAGCCTATCACGAGAAGTGGGATAAGCCTAAATCGGTAACGATGAACAAATTTTACCAAGAATATCCCGAGTATAAAAAATATAAAATTCCAGAAGAGAAATACTATGTAGCAGGCTGGTATTATGCGATGCAGTATGTAGCTGATAAAGAGGCAGAACCGACATCAAAACTGATGGAACAAAAACTGATGGAGCGCCAGCACAAAGCCGAAACTTTGGGAATGTTTCTTCCTACGGTAGGAGTGCAGAGAATGTATAACGCGCTGGTTAATACAGATTTAGAAGCGCATATGAAATATTTAGCATCGGTGAGAAAGCACCACAAAGCGGTGCGGGAGTTTTTTTATCCTTATATTTTTGAGGAAACTTTGACCAAAAATACGCCTTGGGAAAAAAGACCTAAATACCAGCCGCCAGCAGAGAGTGCAGATATTAGCTGGAAATCCCTATTTGTGGGCTTATTGTACTCATTATTGCTTGTATTTATCGGAATAAAATTGACTAAAAAAATATAGAATTTTATGCTTATTGCAGAAAACTTATCTAAAACATACGGAGATTATAAAGCTTTAAATAATCTAAATTTAAAACTGAATAAAGGTGAAATTTTTGCTCTTCTGGGACAGAATGGAGCAGGGAAGAGTACGACGATTAATATATTTTTAGGCTTTGTGAAACCGACCGAAGGAGTTGCGAAAATCAATGGAATCTCTGTGATAGACCATCCAAATGAGACCAAGAAATTCATCGCCTATATTCCTGAAACTGTGCTGCTTTATCCTAATTTGACAGGTGTAGAAAATCTTAAATTTTTCTCTTCGTTGGCTGGGTTTGATTATGATAATGAGGTGCTTATGAACTTCCTAAGCAAAGCAGGACTGCAGTCTGATGCTCATCACAATAGGCTGGGAGGTTATTCTAAAGGGATGCGCCAGAAAGTGGGCATCGCCATTGCCATCGCTAAAAAGGCGAAAGTACTACTTCTGGATGAGCCTACATCTGGTCTAGATCCGAAGGCATCGAATGAATTTTCTGAAATATTGAAAGAATTAGCATCGGAGGGAACTACTATTTTCATGGCGACGCATGATATTTTTAGGGCAAAAGAAGTGGCTGACCGAATAGGCATTATGAAGCGAGGGAATTTGATTTCCGAAATCAATGCCGATGAAATCTCAGCCAATGAACTGGAAAAACTGTATCTTCAGACTGTTTAGAAATAAAAAAAGACTTGAAAAATCAAGTCTTTTATTTTTTTTTGGATTTTTTCTTCTTTTTATTTAGGACGACATTATATTTGAAACTATTGACATTCCAAACAGGGATATAATAAAAAAGAAAACCAAGGAAATAGCTGATAGCAAAGGATAAAAAAGCATCCAAGCTGAGCTCAAAAAATGTGGTTCCTGTGAAGAAATAATACCCGAGATTGGAAATTAAAAATATAATTACTCCCATTAAAATAGCATTTATCAAGGAATATTTTACCCTTCCCAGCTGCATGCTGTTTTCCCAATATTCTATGAATTTTTCGTCTTTATCTTTATGTTTCTTGTCCATTTTCTTATTTTTTGCAAAGGTAGAGAATTTATTTGTATTTCTGAGCCAAAGCCTGCAGAATACTCCATGTTTCTGCATCTAAAATGCCATCATAGTTTTCTGGTCTGAAATGATACTGAAACGCCTCTATGACGCTTTTGGTCTGTTTGTCCCACATTCCTGTGATTTGGATATCATACCCAAAACTCTTAAAGGTTGATTGTATTTTTCTTATAAAAGAAGCATCTTCATATAGTGTAGCAGTATCTTCTAATGCACTTGAATAAAATTCTTGTTTTTTATCCTCATCATACCACATGCCTATTTGGTGCTTTTCATATAATGTTTTCCAAGGAAACAGAGGGCCTGGGTCTTGTTTTCTTGTCGGAGCAATATCCGAATGAGCTAAAATATTAGTAGGAGGAATCATATATCTTTTGCTGATGTCTTTCACCAAAACAGCTATTTTTTCGATTTGATGTTCAGGGAATGCCTGAAATTGTCTCTTTCCTAAACTATCTACTACATAGCCTGTGTTTACTATTTCTATACCTATAGAGCTGTCATTCAGATTGTTGCTGTTTTTCCAAGCACTTATCCCTGCATGATAAGCTCTTTTGTTTTCATCTACTAATTGATAGATTTCATGATCATCTAAATCACTTACAAGATAATGAGAACTAACCGACTGCTGTGTCAAAACTCTTATGGATTTTTCATTATCCAAAGCCGTATAATGCAGAATGATAAATCTCTGGCGGAAGCCTTGTCCCAAGGAAGGGAAGAAAGTTTTAGTGATTTTATATTTTTTTGGTTTAGCTGAAACTATAGAACCATAGCTTATCGTATTATTATTTTTGGTGCTGTCCGCTATGTTCACTCTATAAAAATCCTCTGTTCCTATATGGACTATTTCACCTTTTTTTTCCTTTTCAGAGTTTGTTTTGTTTGGGTCTAATGAAGATTTGGCTGCATCAGCTATTTTTTTCTGCGAATCACAAGAAAAAGCCAAAATACATAAGCAGCTGATATAAAATATTTTACGCATGATATAAATAATTAAACTAATTTTTTTTCAAAAATACGAATATTTTTTTTAAAAAAATTTGTAGGTTAAAAAAAAAGTTATACCTTTGCAAAGCAAATAAAGAAAGGGAGTTCTTAAAGAATAAAAGGAGGGTTGCCGGAGTGGTTAACGGAGCAGTTTGCTAAACTGTCGACTTTCGGGTCGCATGAGTTCGAATCTCATACCCTCCGCAACTGGTAAAATATTCGGGGTGTAGCGTAGCCCGGTCATCGCGCCTGGTTTGGGACCAGGAGGTCGCAGGTTCGAATCCTGCCACCCCGACAAAAGTTTATTAGTTCTTTTTTAAAACTAATTAATGGGTGCGTAGCTCAGCTGGATAGAGCATCTGCCTTCTAAGCAGACGGTCAAAGGTTCGAATCCTTTCGCGCTCACGGAATTTTAAATAAAAACATCTTCAATTTTTGGAGATGTTTTTTTATTTGCTAAAAATTAAAAATCATTTTAAATACTCGAAATTTCACTTTTTGATAAATGTCAAAGGATATTTGTCAGATTTCATGGAAATTTGCATCATCAAATAAACAAACAAAATATATGACAAGTAAGAATAAGTTGTATTATGCATTATTATTTATGTCTTCTTTCAGTTTTGGGCAGTCTTCTTCTGACCAGCTGAAAGAACTCATTAATAGTGCATTAGAAAGAGATGGGCAGTACCAACAGCAAAATCTGGAACTGCAGTATGTGGATATTGACCAAAAGAGATTAACTGATACTTTCCTTCCAAAAGTAGAACTTACAGGAAGGGTAGGCTATATGGATACGCGGATAAATTACACTTCGCCAGAGATGGGAATTCCGCCGATTCCTCGTCTGTTCCCAGGGATGAAAATTCCTTCTCAGGATAATACTTTAGGGATTTCTGGGTTTTCGGGAGCGTCTAAATTACAGGCTTCTGTGGTGCTTTTTTCAGGAGGAAAAGTAGGACATTTGAAAAAAGCCTTAAACGAGAAAAAACTTTCCCAGCAAGAACTTTTATCCAGCAGTAGGAATGAAGTGATTACTTCTATTGCGAAAATTTATGACCAATTTGCATTGGTTCATCAGTCTAAAAAAGTTTTAGATGAAAGCAAAAAAAGATTGGAAATCAATAGAAAAACAGCAGAAAAAGCGCTTGGATACGGGCTGATAACGCCGTATGATTTTAAGAAAATAGAACTAGCGCAGGTTACGCTGGATACTAAAATGATAGAATACGAAGGAAAGCGCGAACTGCTTATCACTCAGCTGCATATTCTGACAGGGATGGACAGAGAGCGCATTGCAGAGATAGAGCCGGATTTACAGGTTTTAAATTATGTAGTGGAGGACAAATCCATAGAAAACAGACCTGAAATAAAAGCCCTAAACCACGGAATAGCTGCGGCGGAATACAAAATAAAAGCCGAGAAAACTTGGTGGATTCCAAAGGTGCAGCTTTCTACTTCGTTGTCTTACTTTGGGCTTTATGGCGACCATATTCAGACTTCTAATGATGTGGTTCCTCATTTGGTGAAAAAACTGGATCTTCATACCAAACCACTTAGTCTTTTCCCGATGTTTAATGCTGGAATAGGCTTTAAATGGAGTCTTTTCGATGGGAATACAGGAAAACGAGAAGCTGAAAAAAGCAAGATAGACAAAATGGTTTTGGAGAACAAAAAAGCAGATGCACAGAGAAAATTGCAGCTAAATCTTGCAAATAATCAGACCAATTATGACATTGCTTTGGCTCAGATAGAATTAAAGGACAAGGCTCGTAAAATCGCCAAAAATGCATTAGACCAAGTGGAAAAAGAATTCCGCTACGGCGTGAAAAAATCTATGGATCTGATAGATGCTGAAAACGATTTGGAAAAGGCTGAATTAGAATACAAAACAGCTGTGTTTAACCAAAGAAGAGCAGCGATAGAACTGATGAAATCCACGCAAAATTTAGATGTAGAAAAATTTTAATAACAAACAAACTGAATAATTTTAACAACCAAATAAAATCAACAAAGAAATGAAACTAAACGATATAAAAATTAAAAACAATGCTGTAAAATCTGCTCTTTTATTGACTGCATTTGCATTGGTTTCTTGTAACAGCGAAAAACAGGAAAACGCAGTGGAAGGAAAAGTGAAAAAAGAAGTGATTTCTTTCGCTCCGAAAATCACAGGGAGAATTTTGGAAATCTATGTAGAAGAAGGGCAGACTGTAAAGGCAGGAGATACACTCGCGAAGATAGATGCGCCGGAGATTTCGGCTAAAATAGCTCAGGCACAGGGAGCGACTAATGCAGCGGCTGCACAAGCTGAGATGGCAAGAAATGGCGCTACGGCAAACCAATTAAGCCAGCTAAGAGCCAAAGAAAGAGGACTTCGTGAGCAGTATGAATACGCACAAAAATCATACAACAGAGCTACTAATATGTTCAAAGACAGTCTGATGTCTCCACAGGCATACGATGAAGTTATCGCTAAATATCAAGGTGCAAAAGCGCAATATGATGCGGTAATCGCGGAGCTGAGAGATGTGGAAAACGGAACTCGTTATGAGAGAATCAGTATGGCGGCTGGACAGGCTGAGCAGGCAGCAGGAGCACTACAAGAGGCAAAAGTAGCCTATTCGGAGCGATATGTGATTGCTACCAGCGATATGGAAATAGAATCTATCACACTTCACAAAGGTGAGCTGGCGACAGC
>CAUSFO010000061.1:0-10527 GCA_963530895.1 uncultured Flavobacteriaceae bacterium
GTCCATACTCTGTAAGTATGTGGATAAATGACGGTCTGATGGCAGTTTTCTTCCTTTTAGTAGGTTTAGAAATAAAACGAGAACTTCTAAAAGGCGAACTTTCAAATTTCAAAAACGCCTCGCTTCCTATCTTTGCAGCGATTGGCGGAATGATAGTTCCAGCAATTATTTTTACTATTTTCAATCATGGCACGGAATACAGCAATGGCTGGGCTATTCCTATGGCTACGGATATCGCCTTTTCACTGGCTATTGTTTCTATGTTGGGAAAAAGCGTCCCTTCTGCGATAAAAGTATTTTTGGCCGCTTTGGCGATTGTGGATGACTTAGGAGCGATTGTAGTAATTGCGATTTTCTACACGGATGAAATTCATTGGAATTATCTCGCTTACAGCGGTTTAGTCATCGTTTTACTTGCAGCATTAAATTATTTTAAAGTTAAAAAGCATATTTTTTATCTAATTCCAGGGGTATTTTTATGGTATTTCATGCACCATTCTGGTATTCATGCTACCATTGCAGGTGTTATTTTAGCTTTTACTATTCCTGCTAATTCAGAAAACGAATCAGAACCTTCTCCATTAGAGAAGTTAGAACATACTTTACACCTTCCTGTGAGCTATGCTATCATGCCGATTTTCGCGCTTGCAAATACCAACATTACTTTCAAATCAGGTATGGTGGATGGGCTGTTTTCAAACTTTGGATACGGAATAGTATTAGGGCTTATTTTAGGAAAGCTTATTGGGATTAACCTATTCTCTTTCATCGCTATAAAACTGAAAATCAGCAGTCTTCCTGACCGAAGCCGATGGATTCACATGGCTGGAGCTGGACTTTTGGCGGGGATAGGTTTTACGATGTCTATTTTCATCGCACTGCTTTCTTTTAAAGACAGCCAAGAGCTTCAGGATTCGGCTAAATTTGCTATTCTTATGGCGTCTATACTGGCGGGTAGTTTAGGGTATTTACTTCTAAAAAACGCAGCTAAAAACGATAATTCTATTTAATAATCTTTAAAGAAAGTAAAAAAGAGCAGCTAAAATTTTAGTTGCTCTTTTTATTTACAATATTTTAAACTATATCTGAAAATCTATTTTTTCGTCTTGAACATTGCTATTTTTCTGCTTGTTGGAATCGTGTATTCGTTTTATCGCTAAATTCAACTCATTTCCAAACATTATCAGCACCACATTCACATCCACCCAAATCATCAATAAAATCATTGAACCTACCGAGCCATAGAGGACATTATATCTCGCTATCTCACTGACATAAAATGCAAAAAAATAGGTAACTACCATAAACAAAACTGTGGTAAGAATAGCACCTGGGATAGATTGTTTAAACCTTGTAATTTCCACAGAACCAACCCAATACAAAAGCGCCAATGCTAGACAATAAACCAAAGGAAATGAAAAATATCCAATAATCACTGTTAAATTAGAAAAAAACCAATTACTAGGATATTCAGGCATCAGTAATTTAAAAACGACTTCGGCATAGTAAATCCCCAAAAGACACATCACGATAGCCACTGTGAAACTTGCCGTAACTAAAAAAGCCAGCAAATACTCCCTAATCAACCCTCTCTGCGTATCCGTATCATGGTTAAAACCATTGATAAGGGCGTAAGTCCCATTCGTAGCGAAAATAAGCACCAAAGCAATGGTAAACAAGCTCATCTGCGCAATATTCGGCATGATATTTTGTTCAATATATCCTGTCACATCTTCCAGCATATGGTCTGGCAGAATACGAGGCATCAGTTCATTGAAAATATAATGATAAAGTTCCTCATAATGAGGTAAATATGGCAACACTGAAAGAATAAACAAAATGAGCGGAAAAAGACTTAAAAAAAAGCTCCAAGAAACACTCGCTGCTTGTCTAATGATTTGTTTCTGAAATATCCCCCCTACATAAATTTCCAAAAGCCCCCAGAGGGAAATATCCAGCATTGGTAAATGGATTCCATCTAAAAAACCATGGATTTTCTGAAATATTTTGAACTTTTTTATCTCCATTTTAGTTATATTTGCAGACCGCAAATATACAGAAACCATATGAAATTCAATCTCATTTGTATAGGAAAAACCGATGACCGCGAGATTACAAACCTTATTTCCAATTATTTACCACGCATTCCGAAACATTGGAATTTTGAAATTATAGAAATTCCTGATGTGAAAAACGCAAAAAACCTATCCGCAGATTTACTGAAAAAAGAGGAAGCGAAATTGTTTCTAAACCAAATTGACAATGCAGATTTGGTGATTCTTTTAGATGAAAAAGGGAAAGAATTTACCAGCCGACAGTTTTCAGAAAAAATAGATTTTTGGCTCGGTTCATCAGTTAAAAAAGTGAATTTCCTTATCGGTGGTGCCTATGGTTTTTCCGATGAAATATACCAAAGAGCCAATGAGAAAATTTCTCTATCAAAACTGACTTTCACACATCAGATGATTAGGCTATTTTTCGTTGAGCAAATCTATCGTGCTTCTACTATTTTACAAGGAAAGCCTTATCATAATGATTAACTGATTTTATAAATTCCAATAACTCCATTTCATTTTCACGGCCATAGGATTTTCCCTGCTCAATTTACTATAAAACTCTTTAAAATTTTTATTCCAAATAGTGTAATTATTAGCAAATCGAAACAAAGCTTCCGCGCCTTCTATTACACTAATTTGCCATATTCTTATTTTATTGATACTCATAGATGTCTTTTTAAGTTCGGCTATTTGAGTAAAAGAAACTTTTACTGCCTTTCTATTTTTAGCAGTAATATATAGATTTTCATCATCAAAATAAAAACTTTCATCACTAATAAATCTACCCTCTAACCCCAAAAAGAAAGGTCTTGATCAGATTTTTTTCAGTTGAGTTATGTCTATATCCTCCTGCAAATTATGAAACAGCATTTTATTATTCTTCTTCCAATCTCCATTATAATAATTAAAAAGTTCCCAAATCATGTAAATAAAAAAACATATACTAAAAAACATTAAATGGAAAACATTTTTGAGCCTAATGAGAATAAATATTCCTAAAATATACACTAAAGATACTATGACTACTCTTCTTATCATTTCCTTTATTTTGAAATAAAAAAGAGAGGTTTAAAACCTCTCTTTTTACTTTATTTTGATGCTATATGTGATTCCTTACCTGAGTCATTAGTCAATTCAAATGTAACTCTTCTTACCAATCTTCTAGCTCCTGCAGATTTAGCTTTAGTTTGTTTATCTACTCCTTTACCTTTAGATGCTAGCCTTGATGTATCTACTCCCATATCAACTAATAACTGCTTAACTGCGTCTGCTCTCTTCTTAGATAGTTTATCATTATATCCTGCATTACCTACTTGGTCTGTATAACCTATTATATTAAGTTTAGCATCTGGATTTTGTTTCAAATAGTTTGCCACGAAACCTACCGCCCACAATGAACCATCCTGAGGCTCAGAAGAATCAAATCCAAAGTAAGCATTAACATATCCTTTTTCTATAAGCTCTTTAGCTGGGTCTACACTTTCTACAATAACATTATTGTTATTTGTATTTTGGTTGTTATTAGATGCTATATTACTGTTATTTACATCTCCATTTTCATCATCATCAAAATCATTTTCATCATCAGATTTTACATTATTGTTAGCAAGCTTCGGATTTTTATCACCTTCTATACGCTGACCATTTGCCGTCACATCACTTCCTCCTCTTGTTATACGGTTGTCTACTGTTTTTTCATTTTGAGCAACCTTTTTATCTTTATCTTCCTCTTCTCTCTTTACATTATACCAATCTGCATGAACTTGTTTTTTACCTAAAGCAATCTGAAGCCCTGCAGTAGCAGTAAAATTAAGTCCTTGGAAATTAACATTTCTCATTGGAGTTACATTAGGATCTTTTGTTAAACTCTCTCCATTAAATGTATAATGCTGTGTCAAATACCAATTGAATGTACCACTCAAAAGCAATGTTACTCTATCACTAAGACGAACTTGAGGTGTGATACCAAATGTAATAATTCCTAAGTTATCAACTCCTTTAAAGCTTTTTGATGTCATATACCCATATCCTACTCCAAAGTGACCTAATAAACCTATATTTTTAGTAAACTCTTCAAAAGCCAAAACACGCCCTAAATTAGCCACCCCTTGAACATTCACATTCCATATTCTAGTAGCAAATTTAGGAGAATTTCCTGCATGCTGAAGCTGGTCAAATCCTCCACCTAAACGAAGACCAAATTTATTATTAAACATGTAACGAATACCTCCATTTGTTGTCCAAACATTCGGAACTGAAGCGAAATATCCTTCAGAAAAACCTGAAGAAGATAATATACTTACCCCTCCACTTGCATCAATAGACCACTTGTTATAATCTTGAGCATTAACACCCAAAGAAAGCAAGATAGTCATAACAAAAGCTAAGAATTGTCTTTTCATAATCTATATTTTAATTTATAGTAAATCTAATTGTTTCAGCTAAAGAAAACAACCCACTTTATAATCCAGTGAGTATAATTCATTGAGCAAATATACAAAAAAAATACATATCTACCTAATAATCACCTAAAAAAATATTTTTTTCTGCATGAATTTACATATGTTTTATGTTTTTCACATATGTAAATAACTAATGAAAACCTCCTATTTATAGGATTTTATACCCTTTCTTGATTGAGATGAAAAAAAATTATTTTTTTGAAAATATTTGTCCTAAAATAATACCCGTTGCCATAGAAACATTAAGACTTTCAGTATGTTGAAGTTTTCCAAATCTTGGAATTGTAATATTTTGAGAAACAAGTTTTTTAATCTCTGGACGGATACCATTCCCTTCATTACCCAAAATAAGATAAAAACGCTCTGGAAATTCTGTCTTGTAAAGACTCTGTCCTACCATATCTGTTCCGAAAACAGGGCGATCAGAATTTTGTAGAAGTGTTGCTATATCCTTATATATAATATTAACCCTCGTGAAAGATCCCATAGTCGCTTGGATCACTTTTGGATTATAAAAATCCACACAATCCTCACTACAAACAATCTGCTCTATCCCAAACCAATCAGCCAAACGAATAATAGTTCCCAAATTACCGGGGTCTTGCACATTATCTAAAACCAACTGAATAGGCGTTTCTATGGAAGTGTTTTCTTTCAGCTCACAGACAGCAACAGAATTTTTAGGATTTTGTAATAGACTAATTTTTCTTAATTCTCGTTCTGTAATTAGATTGGTTTTAAATGATTGAAAATCAGGATTAGATATATCTATACTAAAAATCTCCTTGACTTTATAAGAAGATTTTTTTAGTTCTTGGATAATTTTATCTCCTTCAACCAAGAATAAATTGTATTTTTGTCTAAATTTTTTTTTATCTAGAGATTGTAAAATTTTAATAGTATGAGCAGTAAGCATAGTCGTAAATATTTTCAAAAATATCATATATTTTTATCTCTCACAATAATTCTGGCATTATTTTATGCCTGTACCACCAATAAAGTCCCTAAAGGTCAGTATCTTTTAACAAAAAATAATTTTAAATTTACTGATGGCTCTGTCTATTCTAGCGGAGTTTCTGACTATGTTTCCCAAAAACCTAATGGAAAAACGCTTTTTGTTTTTCCTATGAGTTTATGGTTTTATAATATGGCAAATCGTAAATACGATACCATATTAAATAGATATATGAACTACCCTTCTCACCTTAGAAATAGTAAACTTAGAGACACACTTTCTATCAGAGCTGGGCATCCAGAATATGTGGGCAGAAGTATGCTTTTGAGTAGAATGCTTCATAACATAGGGAAAGCTCCTGTCATTCTTGATGAAAACAAAACTAGACTAAGTGCTAATGGCATCAAAAAATACCTGATATACAGAGGATACTGGGATACAGAGGTGGAATACAGCATTAAGAAAGATTCTTCTGCTAAAAAAGCTCAAAATATCTTTACAATCACTCACAAAGACCCTACCTATATAAGCGAGTACAACCATAATATTCCCTATCCTGATATAAGGGCTATTTATGAAAATAATTATGACAAAAGTCTTGTAAAGAAAGGAAATATCCTAAACCAAGCTCATCTAGAAAATGAAATAAAAAGAATCAACGAACTGATGAGAGCCGAAGGATATTATAACTTTAATAGTAACAATGAAGAAATATTCTTTACCGCAGATACTCTAAAGAGCAGAAAACAGGTTCCTTTGACATTAGAAATAAGAAAAGACACTATCGGTGGGCGATACAAAAGACACACAATAGGAAAAATAGAAATTTATATAAAAGACAAGCCTTCTGATTCTACAATTATAGAGAAAAAAATAGGCGATGTTACCATCAGAAGAATGGACCGCTACTTCAAGTCTAGACACCTTTGGAGAGCTGTTACTGTGGACAGTGGAGAAGTCTATAACCAAAAAAGAATAGACCTTACAAGAAGAAACCTTATTGCTCTTGATAATTTTAGTATAGTAAATGCTAATCCTTTGACAAGAAGATCAAAAGAAGCTCCTAATGACAGCATCTTAGACCTTCGCTACACGCTTATTCCTTTGCAAAGATATAACCTAAAACTGGCTACTGACCTGCATTATTCGCAAATTCTAAACTTCGGAATTTCGCCAAGTTTGGAATTTACAAGCAGAAATATATTCCGAGGAGGAGAAAATCTGAATCTAAGTCTTTCGGGAATTATCGGTACGACAGGAAATGAAAAAGGCAAGTTTTTCAACGCCTATGAGACTTCAGCCGAAGTTTCACTGAAATTGCCTAGATTCATTTCGCCTTTTAATATGGACAAAATCATACCACGCCGATTTTCGCCATCTTCCTCTATCATTTTTGGAGCATCTGTACAGAATAATATCGGTCTAGGGAGAATCAACTTCAATGGTGGGATAAACTATTTCTTGAATGTAAATGATGTGGTTTCGCACCGTTTTACCCTGCTGAACTCTCTACTCAGTATCACCAGAAACAAGGATAACTACTATGATTTGTTCCCTAATGATAAGATTGTCCGTGATTATATTTTTGGGCTTTATCAAAGTGTAAATCCTACTTTGGTTTCGCAGTTTTATAATGGAAATGTAACTTCTGATGCTGTTTCTAAAGCAATCTTAGATGATCACAACTTTACAAACAGCCTAAATTTTGCCGACCAATATCAGATGACTTTATTTGAACAATCACTTCTTAACAAGGAGAGACAAACTCAGGATGTTATCATTTTTGGGCTAAATTACAACTTCCTTTACAATGAATTGGGTAAAAAATATTTCAAACACCCATTCTATTTCAATGCTAAATTTGAGTTATCAGGAAATACACTGAGTTTGCTGGATAATATATTCAAATTTGAGAGAAGAGATGAAAGTATAGTGCATGACAAAGCCCAAAGAAGTATTTTTGGAACGGTGTATTCTCAGTTTGCAAAATTAGATTTAGACATCAGAAAATATTTTAATTTTAATGATGGTAGACAAACCCTTATTTTGAGACAATTTATAGGAATAGGGCTGCCGTATGGAAACTCCAGAAATATGCCTTTTGCCCGAGCTTATTACAATGGTGGTTCCAATGACATCAGAGCTTGGAAAGCCTACGGCGGACTGGGGCCTTCTGATTCTCAGCTGAATGAAAACATCAGAACCTACATGATGGGGAACATGAAACTAACCACCAATATAGAATATCGTTTTATGATGAATAATATGTTCCATGGAGCCGTGTTCACGGATTTAGGAAACACTTGGTCTATAGGCGAAGAAAAAAATGACAATGCATTCAAAATCAATAAATTCTACAAGCAAATGGGTATCGGTAGCGGTTTTGGAATTAGAATGAATATCGCTTATGTCACTTTCAGGCTGGATTTTGCTTACAAAGTCTATGACCCGAACAAACCTGAAGGACAGAAATGGGTAGCTTCTAAAATCAACCTGCTAGACCCTACTGTAAACTTCGCGATAGGATATCCTTTCTAAACTTACTAAATATCCTTTCTAAACTTACTAAAAAAGGTTCAAAACAAAATATCTTGAACCTTTTTTGTTTTCTATAAACTTCATTTTCTTATCATTATCTGATTAGACTGTATCTTCCCACTGAAAAACTTATATCCTTTAAATTCTTCTTTTTGCTTTTGGGTTAAATATTTATAAATCTTTTTATCTACACAGATTTTCAAAAACATTGGATAATCAACATTTTCCTGTAACCAATAATAATAAAAAGCTGTTGCTGATGTCCGCCAAAATGAGCTAAATTCTTTAACAAAACTAATCCTTTTTCCTGATTCTAATGTTTTTAGTTGGTTGTATAGATACCAATTAATATCAGCATTTTTGTATTCTCCTTTTATGTTATGATTTTTTTTCCAGATTTTTATTTTTTCTCTATGTTGTTCCGCTCTTTTTTTATTATTGATTATTAAACTGTCAAGCCCTTCCGTATCAAAATGAGGCGCTCCTGTAAGACCTTCCATAAAACTATCATTACCATCTTTTATCATAGGAATCATTCCTAGATCAGAAAGATCGGTATATCGGTATATGTCATCACATTTATCACCTGACATATATATTTTATAATCAGTTGTATCTATTGGAACAATGTAGTTATTTTTACTTTCATTTATCAAATCTATTTGTAAAACATAAATAACTCTATGTGAGGCTTTCTTTTCACTAATGATTTTCAATTCCATTTTTATTTGAGAAAAGAAAACCTGAAATACAAAAAACAAAGACAATATCAAAAGTTTTTTCATAATCTAATTTATATAACTTGTAACAAATATATGAAAATATTAAACCATTTTGGGTTCATTTTATAGAATGCATATTGTCTAAATAATCGATAATATTTTTTATCTTTGCAGATGGTAAAAACAAGGTGTATTTGCCTTTTGAATAAAATATAAATTTATGAAATGTGGAATTGTGGGCCTGCCCAATGTAGGAAAATCTACCCTTTTTAATTGTTTGAGTAACGCTAAAGCACAGTCAGCAAACTATCCTTTCTGTACCATAGAACCCAATGTAGGAACGGTTTCTGTGCCAGACCCTAGACTGTTCGAATTAGAGAAAATAGTAAAACCAGAGCGTGTCCTTCCTACCGTAGTAGAGATTGTAGACATCGCAGGGCTGGTAAAAGGAGCGAGCAAGGGAGAAGGTCTTGGAAATCAGTTTCTTGCAAATATCCGTGAGTGTGATGCTATCATCCATATGCTTAGATGTTTTGAAAATGGAAACATCGTCCATGTGGAAGGTTCTGTAGACCCGCTGAGAGACAAAGAAATCATAGATATAGAACTACAGCTCAAGGACTTAGAAGTTCTTGGAAAAGCAATAGAAAAAGCTAAAAAACAAATAAAATCTGGCAAAAAAGAAGATGTCCAGACTTATGAAACTCTCGTAAAACTAAACGAGTTTATAGAAAGTGGAAAAAATGCAAGAGAATTCCCTGCGGATGATTTTGCTAAATCAATCATCGATGAAATTCATCTTTTGACTAAAAAACCTGTTCTCTATGTGTGTAATGTAGATGAGGACTCTATCCGAAACGGAAATCCTTGGATTGCTAAAATAGAAGAAATGGCAGCCAAAGAAGGCTCTGATACTCTGGTAATTGCAGCACAGATAGAGGCTGATATCAACGAGCTAGAAACCTACGAAGAGCGCCAAATTTTCTTGGAAGAACTAGGGCTAAAAGAACCAGGTGTCAATCGTCTTATCCGCCAAGCTTATCATTTGCTAAAACTTCAGACCTACTTCACTGCTGGTGTGAAAGAAGTGAGAGCATGGACTATCGGTATCGGCTGGACTGCACCACAGGCAGCAGGAGTGATTCACTCTGATTTCGAAAAAGGATTTATCCGTGCAGAAGTGATGAAATACGAAGATTTCATACACTATGGTTCTGAACTAAAAGTAAAAGAAGCAGGAAAACTCTCCGTAGAAGGTAAAGAATACATCGTACAAGATGGTGACATTATGCATTTTAGATTTAATGTCTAATTATTGTTAATGAATTTTTCTCATATTATTTTTAATGTAAAGGTCTGTCACAAATATGACAGACCTTTTTATTAGCTATAAAATTCCTCTTGCTTTGATTTCCAGATATTTGTTTATCACCTCTATATTTAGATTTTCTGGAAGTGTGTAAATCGTGAATATTCCGTATTTTCTCAGCTCTTGGATAATCAATTTTTTCTCAAATTCCAGCTTTTCAGCGATAATCTCATCATAGACTTCCTGAATATTTTCTGGCTTTTTATTCATTAAATCATTTAGTTCAGAATTTTTAAAAAAGATAACTACCAAAAGGTGATTTCTCGCAATGCCACGCAGGTATTTCATTTGTCTATTAACGGCATCCAGCGTCTCAAAATTAGTAAAAAGCAGTACCAAACTCCTTTGGCTAATGTTGGTTTTTACATCATGATAAAGTCGGCTGAAATCACTTTCATAAAAATTGGTTTTGATGTTATAAAGC
>CAUSFO010000062.1:0-10187 GCA_963530895.1 uncultured Flavobacteriaceae bacterium
CCGGCAAATATAAAAATTTTTTCACTTAGAAAACATCCCTATTTTTAGCCATTTATTTTCCTGATAAAATTTAGTTTATTATTCTTTTATTCTAAGAATAATTTGCGTATTTTTGTAGAACTATATATTTTAATTATAACATTTTCAAATTATGAAAGTATTGATAATCGGAAATGGTGGAAGGGAATCTGCCATCGCATGGAAACTAAAAAACGACCCAAGAATTACCCAATTCTACTTTGCAAAAGGAAATGCCTCTACAGAGAAATTAGGAAAAACAGTTTATGAAACGGAAATAGCAGATCTAGTGAAGTTTGCTAAAAAAGAAGATATAGAACTTACTATCGTAGGTCCAGAAGCTCCACTAGTAGAAGGTATCGTGGATGAATTTAACAAAGAAGGATTGAGAATTTTCGGAGCTAAAAAAGCGGCTGCTTTACTAGAAGGCAGCAAGGCTTATTCTAAAAAATTCATGCAGGACTACGGCATCAGAACTGCTAAAGCAAAGATTTTTGATTCTTACAATGATGCAGTTGCTTATGTGAAAACTCAGGCTTTCCCATTAGTGATAAAAGCGAGCGGTCTGGCAAGTGGAAAAGGCGTGGTTATCTGTAAAGATTTAGCTGAAGCAGAAACTACCATTCACGATTTCATGATTAGAAAAGTTCATGGAGATGCAGGAATCAGAATCATTGTTGAAGAATTCTTGAGAGGTTTCGAAGCTTCTGTGATTGCTTTCTCTAATGGAGAAAAATTCTTCCCTTGCATAGCGGTGAAAGATTATAAAAAATTAGGAAACGGCGACAAAGGCCCTAACACAGGCGGAATGGGAACAGTTGCTCCAAATCCAGAGTTCACAGCTGCACACATGGAAGATTTCGTTCAAAATATAATGAATCCTACCATCAAAGGAATTCACGATAACATGCTGAAATTCAAAGGATTTATTTTCTTTGGGCTTTTGGTTTCTAATAACGAATGCTACCTATTAGAATACAACATGCGTCTGGGCGACCCTGAAACTCAGGCAATTATGCTGCTTTTAGAAAGCAATCTTCTGGATGCTATCAATGATTGTATCGATGGAAAAGACATTGAACTTAAGTTTTCAGATAAAAAATCGGTTTGTCTCGTGTTAGCTTCTGGCGGATATCCTCGTGATTTCGAAAAAGGACTGGAAATCAAAGGAATAGACAAAGTTAAAAATAGTGAAGTTTTCTTTGCTGGAGCTACATACCAAGGAAGCAGAATCGTAACAGAAGGCGGAAGAGTGCTGAACCTCGTTGCTACTGGTGACACTTACGAAGAGGCTAGACAAAAGGTTTATGAAGATGCTGATGCTGTCAATTTTGACTATGCATATCACAGAGAAGATATTGGCTTAGTTAAATAATTTTCAGCAAAAAACTATATCAATATGAATAATGGAATCATTGTCCTTGATTTCGGGTCTCAATACAATCAGCTGATTAGCCGAAGAGTACGAGAAATGCAGGTGTATTCGGAGATTATTCCTTATAACACCCCCATCGACGAAATCAAGGCTAAAAAACCTGCTGGAATTATCCTTTCGGGCGGACCATCTTCCGTAAATGCAGAAGATGCACATTTGATACATAAAGAAATTTTTAATCTCGGAATTCCTATTTTAGGAATCTGTTATGGAATGCAGCTTACGGCGCATCTCCTCGGTGGAAAAGTAGAAAAAGGCACCAAAGGCGAATACGGAAAATCTCATTTGGAGATTGTAAAACCTTGCGCTCTTTTCGAGGGAGTGAGCCAAAATTCTATCGTTTGGATGAGCCACTTCGACGAAGTAAAGGAACTTCCGAAGGATTTTGAAATCAATGCCAAATCAGGCGTGATTGCGGCTATTTCCAACGAGGCTAAAAACTTCTATGCCGTGCAGTTCCACCCAGAAGTGACTCACAGTGAGGAGGGTGGAAAAATGCTGGAGAATTTTGTATTTAAAATTTGTAAGGCAGAAAGAAACTGGAAATTAACCAATTACATAGAAAAAACTGTCAGCGAAATCAAAGAAAAAGTCGGAAATCAAAAAGTGATTTTAGGGCTTTCTGGCGGTGTGGATTCTTCCGTAGCGGCAGTGCTTATCCACAAAGCGATAGGCGACCAGCTGACTTGTATCTTCGTGGATACAGGACTTCTCAGAAAAGATGAAGCGAAAAAAGTAATGCAGAACTATGGAGAACATTTCCATATGAACATCAAATGCATAGACGCTTCTGAGAGATTTTTGGCTAAATTAAAAGGCGTGTCTGACCCAGAGCAGAAAAGAAAAATCATTGGAAATGAATTTATAGAAGTTTTCAATGAAGAATCTTCAAAAATAGAAGGCGCGAAATTCTTGGCACAAGGGACTATTTATCCCGATGTGATAGAATCTCAGTCCATCAAAGGCCCTTCAGCAGTGATAAAATCCCACCACAATGTGGGCGGACTTCCAGAGGATATGAAATTTGAACTTTTAGAACCTCTACGCGAACTTTTCAAGGATGAAGTGAGAAAAGTAGGTGAAGAATTGGGTATCCCTAGCCACCTTGTCCACCGCCATCCGTTCCCTGGTCCAGGGCTGGGTATCAGAGTTTTAGGTGAAGTAGATGCAGAGAAAGTGAGAATTCTTCAGGAGGCTGATGATATTTTCATCGAAGAACTCTACAAACACGAGCTTTATGACAAAGTAAGCCAAGCGTTCGTAGTGCTTCTTCCTGTGAAATCTGTGGGCGTAATGGGCGATGAGAGAACTTACGAATACACCACAGTAGTCCGCTCTGCGAATACCATAGACTTTATGACTGCGACATGGAGCAAACTTCCTTATGAGTTTTTGGAATTGATATCCAACCGCATCATAAACGAAGTAAAAGGCATCAATCGTGTGGCTTACGATATTTCCAGCAAGCCGCCTGCAACCATAGAATGGGAATAAATTTAATAAAAAATATCTTTACGCTTTGTAAAGATATTTTTTTGTTTTAAAGTTCAAACTCTTCTCCTAATTCAGGGAGGGAAAGCTCTATTTTACACTGTTGGAAAACTTCCTTAGCCTGTTCATGATTTATCTTAATCGGCGGAAAAGTATCAAAATGACAACCTATCACTTTTGGTGTTTTTATCAACTCTGAAGAAGCAAAAGCAGCCTGCTCTGCATTCATCGTATAATGTCCGCCAACTGGCAGAATAGCACAATCTATCTTACCAAAAAACTGTGGCAAAATTCCCATTTCGGAGATAACTCCCGTATCACCAGCAAGATACACGCATTTTCCATCAAGTTTTAAAACATATCCCGCTGGATGCCCACCATATGTCCCATCTGGAAAACTAGAAGTATGAGATGCTGGAACCATACTGATTTTCAGATCTTCTATCATTGTAGAGCCTCCTATATTGATATCTATAGAATGAGGATGCCCGAAATATCCGCATATCTCTGGCTGTGCGATAATCTGTGCCTCCGGATGGTTTTTGATAACCTCAACCACATCCGCCGTATGGTCTCCATGGGCATGGGTAATCAGCACATAATCAATCTTCTGCGAGCTAATATCAAATCCAGATTTCTCCTTTTGGAAATTATAAAATGGGTCTGTCAAGATATTTTTTCCTTTATACGAAAACAAAAAACAATTTTGTCCTAAAAATTTCACTTTCATAATCTTATATTTTTTAATTTTTTTCTTAAAAATAATTTAATCCCAAAGCCACCAAAACTGCCATCATAAGGGTAATTATCCCTACTTGTTTCAGGAATGGATCTAGCTCATTAGGTGATTTTACTTTCATGATGTTTCGGCGGAGTGCAGCCATTGGAAAAAATAAAATCATCACAATAAAAGCATAATATTTCCCCTGTGCATGCAGATTGTTTTTCATTAAGAAAACAAGAATAAAAATCAGTGGCAACTGCATGAGAACAATCTGATAAATCATCGCATATCTAAATCCCAGCCACTGTGCAATTGTCTTTTTTCCAGCCTTTCGGTCGCTTTCCATATCCCTCATGTTATTGAGATTCAGCACCGATATGGACAACATTCCTACCGCAGAAGCAGGAAGCAAAACATCCCAATTCCATGTTTTAGTAAAAAGAAAATAGCTCCCGCCTACTGACACCAATCCAAAAAAAATAAAAACCATAATATCCCCCAAACCTAAGTATCCATAAGGTTTCTTGCCGATTGTATAGCTTATCGCTGCCCAGATGCTCATCATCCCCAAACCGATAAAAACCCAAAATTCCGTAACAAAATCAGGAAAAAACGCCAAATAAAGCAAAGCCGCTGTCGCCAGCACAGACAAAACCACAAACGAAATCACTACTTTTTTCATTTGTTCTGCTGAAATTTTCCCTGATGCCACCGCTCTGCTCTCTGCTTTTTCATCACGGAAATCGTCTGTTCCCTTTGTCCCATCTCCATAATCATTAGAAAAATTGGACAAAATCTGATAAAACATCGTAACAAGCAAAGCCAAAAGGAAAACCCTATAATCCCAAAATCCACCTTCCTGAACCAATCGCCAGCGGGCAATAAAAGCCCCCATAATAATACCGCTCACGGATAGCGGCAGTGTTCTCAACCGCGCCGCCTGAAGCCAAATAAATATTCCTTTCTTCATACCTTAATCACTGAAAATAAATTTTTATTTATTTCCTTTTTTCACCTAAAATTTGTGTAAAGATAATCATTTGTGATTAAAAAATAATCGTTAGATTTGCCGAGGTTTATACTGATTATGAAATCACTCAATGAAGAAAACTATCTAAAAGCTATTTTTCATCTTATTGACAAAGATGACACTTTCACAGTCAATGAGTTAAGCAAAATGCTCAACATAAAAATGCCCAGCGTAAACAGCATGATGAAAAAATTTTCTCAGAAAAACTGGGTCATCTACGAAAGTTACAAACCGATAAAAATCACAGCATTAGGAAAGAAAGAAGCCGCTCATGTGGTGAGAAAACATAGACTGACCGAAATGTTTTTAGTAGAAAAAATGGGCTTCGGCTGGGAGGTCGTTCACGAAATCGCAGAACAACTGGAACACATCCATTCCGAGATTTTCTTTGATAAAATGGATGAACTCCTGAACTACCCAAAAGTAGATCCACACGGCGAACCTATTCCTGACAAACAGGGAAACATCATTCAGCAAAACCTAACAAAACTAAGCGAGTGTAAAGCAGGAAACTCTGCCATTCTTTCGGCGGTAATAGATTCCTCAGATGAGTTTTTGACTTACCTAAATCATAGAAGTCTGAGTTTAAATTCTGAGCTAAAAATCTTGGAAGTAGAAAAATTTGACCAATCGATGAAAATAGAGTTTGATGGAAAAACCGAAACGCTCAGCAAAATGGTTTGTGATAAAATTTTAGTGCAGAAAATCTAACAAACAAAAAGAGACGCCCCAAAAGCATCTCTTTTTTCATGTATTATTTTTTAAGAATTGGTGTCAGAACCTTGGTTTTTCCATCTATATTTTTAGGATTTTCTACTCCTAAAATATAATTGATAAATGGATAAATGTGTATATTTTCAAAAGGTTTTATCTCGTTATTTTCTTTGATTTTATTCCCAAAAGCATAGAAAATCGCCATCATTTCTGGTGTCACATACGGGTCATACCCATGAGTTCCCCAGATGCCTTTTCTATTTGCTAAAAAGTCTTTATCGCTTTTTACCATATAGTATGGAGCATCGGTAATAATCAAGATATCGCCTATATTTTTGTGGTTTCTATAATGCCATTTTTTTGGTGTTTCCTCTTTTTTATACACTTTCACATGGCTGTTCCCCGCGAAATATTGTTTTATTTCTTGATAAACTTCCTCTTTTTGGTTTTTATTTTTTAGATAAACTTGGCAGTGCATACCATTGTTTATCATATCAGCTTTGTCTTTTAGTTTATTTTCAAGGTTTTCGGTAATGATTATTTTCCCTTTTTCGCTTGTCATATCTATCATTCCGTGGTCAGCCGTGATGATGGTAGTGATTGGCAGGTCTAGATTTTCCACCCCTTGCATGATTTGCCCCAAAAGCTCATCTGCCAGCTGTAATTCTTGTTTCAGTTTTTCAGAATTTGTTCCTGTCTGATGCCCCGCAGTATCGACAAACTCAAAATAAAGCGTTACAAATCGCGGTCTTTCCGACTCTGGAAGCCTAAACCAATCCATCACCTGCTGTATTCTTTCGGTGTAAGGCACATTAGCATTATACTGTTTCCAATAGGTAGGATATTCGCCTTGTATAGGCGCCTCTGAACCCACCCAAAAATAAGAAGCGGTCTTCATTCCATGCTTCTGAAGCCACTGCCACTGCGGCATCCCTCCATAGAATTTAGGATTTTGCACAGCTTCTCTATCTGGGATAGAATAGATTTTGTCCTCTGCTGGAGAATAAAATTTATTATCCACCAGTCCGTGGCTTCCTGGGTACATTCCCGTAATTATAGTGTAGTGGTTAGGGAAAGTTTTACTAGGAAAACTAGGAATTACTCCTTTTGCGTAGGATGATTTTTCTTTCAGTTTTTTAAAGTTTTCTAAATTAAATTTCTCTGGATAGTCATACCTGAATCCATCAAAAGAAACCAGCAGTACATATTGTTTCTCTGACGGCTTGTTTACCAGCGCATTATTCTTACAAGAAGTTAGAAAAAAAAGACTAATCCAGATGAATAAAATTTTCTTCATTGTTAAATTTAAATTTCCACAAAGGTAAAAAGTTTTAAGTAAATTTGTGACAAATAAAATTACCATCATGAATTTCAGAATAGAAAAAGACACTATGGGAGAAGTGCAAGTCCCAGCCGAAAAATATTGGGGAGCACAGACTGAGCGTTCTAGAAACAATTTTAAAATCGGTGAGGAAGGCTCCATGCCTAGCGAAATCATAGAAGCATTTGCATACTTAAAAAAAGCCGCTGCCTATGCCAACTGTGATTTGGGCGTACTTCCTTTGGAAAAGCGAGATTTAATAGCCCAAGTCTGTGATGAAATTCTATCTGGAAAACTTTCCGACCAGTTCCCTTTGGTTATCTGGCAGACAGGCTCTGGAACTCAGTCAAACATGAATATAAATGAAGTAATCTCCAACAGAGCTCATGTATTAAACGGCGGAACTTTGGGCGAAAAATCTTCTATTCATCCCAATGATGATGTGAATAAATCCCAATCTTCCAATGATACTTTCCCCACTGCTATGCATATCGCGGCGTACAAAAAATTGGTAGAAAAAACCTTTCCTGCGGTGGAACGACTAAGAGACTCTTTAGCTAAAAAATCAGAAGATTTCAAAGACATCATCAAAGTAGGAAGAACCCACCTAATGGATGCCACTCCCCTAACCCTTGGACAGGAATTTTCTGGGTATGCAGCACAGCTGGATTACGGACTAAAAGCCTTATCAAACACTCTGGAACACCTTAGAGAGCTGGCGCTGGGAGGGACTGCTGTAGGAACAGGGCTAAACGCTCCAAAAAACTACGACACAAAAGTCGCAAAATACATTTCTGAATTTACTGGGCTTCCTTTCATCACCGCTCCGAATAAATTTGAGGCGCTTGCTGCCCATGATGCTATCGTAGAAAGCCATGGCGCACTGAAACAAATCGCGGTTTCATTATTCAAAATAGCACAAGATATCAGAATGATGGCTTCTGGCCCTAGAAGTGGCATTGGAGAAATTTTCATCCCAGAAAACGAGCCTGGCTCTTCCATCATGCCAGGGAAAGTAAATCCCACTCAGCCAGAGGCAGTTACTATGGTCTGCGCCCAAATTCTTGGAAACGATACTACTATTTCTTTTGCAGGAACACAGGGACATTTTGAACTAAATGTTTTCAAACCTGTAATGGCTTACAATTTCCTACAATCAGCGCAACTTCTCGCGGATGCTTGCATCTCGTTTGATGAACACTGCGTATCAGGAATACTTCCTAATGAATTAAAAATCAAAAGTTTATTAGAAAACTCACTTATGCTTGTCACAGCGCTAAATCCTCACATCGGCTACGAAAACGCCGCAAAAATCGCTAAATCCGCTTATAACAACGGAACAAGCCTAAGAGAAGAGGCTATAAATTCGGGAATGCTCACTGGCGAAGAGTTTGACAGCTGGGTAAATCCCAAAGATATGATTTAAGTTTTTCATTAAACTATAAAAAAATCCATAAAACCAATTAGTTTTATGGATTTTTGTTTTCAAATGAATAATTGAATCCATAGGCATAATTTCCACTATTAATCTCTGCACGAATTCTTTTTAGATATTCATCAATTTTAGAAGGATAACTACTAGTAAGATTCATTTCTTCTACAAATTTTTGAATACTTATTGTTGTTCCATTGTACGGGATGAATTTAGATAACCAGAAAATGAAAGATAGCGTTTTTGCACTTTTCAAATTCATTACAAAGTCATTTTCTAATTTTAAAAATTTACTCATATCCAATAAGCTTTCCATTGTTTTTTTATGCATATTGAACTGGATATATTGTTTATTTTTGTTCCATTTTACCGCTTCTATGAAAGGTACCAGCTCCACATCCCCTGTTTCTACATCATTGATGATTTGCCAGTTAAGGTTTGATAAATAAATAAATGCCTCGAAAAGCTCTCTGTTTTTTATGTCTTTATCAAGCTTTATCGATTTGAAATTCACTGTAAACCTAGCTCTTGTGTTTTCTGCCCAGTCTTGAAAAATATCTTCAAAACTCATTTGTCTAACAGGAGTTTCTACAATAATTCCAGGTAAAGACGCTTCTTTGATATACTTCTGCTGCTCATCTTTGACCGCACTAAGAATTACATTAATTATTTTGGTAGGCAAGAGAGTCAAATCCTTTTTCCTCATGAAACTATAAAGTCTCTCTGTATAAAGGATTGTACGAATATTTGGATTATCCTTAAATTCTTGGATAATATCATAATTAATTTCTTCTATTTTTGTTTTTAAAATCTCTCTTTTTTCCATGGAAATTTTATATATTTGTATTGCAAAAATGATTTCTACGAAATCTTAATTAAACCGCCAATCTATTTGATTTGTGCGGTTTTTTTATGGGTAATCTTGTTCAGGTTCTGTTCCTGGTATACTCTCTGTTATCACTTTCTCTTTCAAAAAGAACATCTTCTCACTCAATGTTATTTCCAAAATGAAAGATTTTTGTTTTTCTTTCTGGTAATAAGTCAGTAATTCTTTTTTGGATTCAGCCAATATCTTATCAAAAAGCCATTCTGGAATTGTAATAAGAAGGGAGTTCCTTTTGATAATTGTCTTATTAGCAACAAACATATTTCTTATAATCTCATTGCCATTTCTTTCATATATTATTGGAATAAAAACACCTGTTCTTTTTTCATTATTCATGGTGGCCGTAAAAATGGTGACAGCCCATTGTTCCTTTCCTATAATAGAGTTTTTATATTTTCCAATAATTTCTTTATTATCCTTTCGCCTCACAGAGTATGAAACCCACCTATCAGGACTTTCAAACTTTTCGCATAAAAATCGATGAAATTTTTTTAGCCCTGTATTAATGTTATGATATATGACTACCCTGCCATTGGATAACTTCACAGCTGCTTCATATCTGTGATATGCTGAACTCATTTTGAAAGATTATATTTCTCCTCTAAAACATTCATTACTTCTTCAAAAAATTTCATTCGGGTATAACCTATATCTCCTTGAATATATGCTTTATATACCAAGAAATCTTTAATGTAATCAACAGTTTCTTTACTCAGCATGATAGAAGTATCTTTACTCTTATGTTTTACCTCTCTTCCTCGACGACCACTAACCAATTTTGTGGGAGTTTCGCCACGAGGAATATCGTATTTTGACTGCAAAATTTCTACTGCTTCTTCTATCGCAGATGTGTTATTATAAGAGCGGTCTCCTAGTTCTACTACTTTGTACCTTCTAAGATTAATCAATCTATCCCAATCTTTTTCATACATACGACTACTGTAGCGTACTAATCCCGTTTCTTCTTGTTTTAATAAAACATCTAATCCAAATATATTATCAGACATATTAGTTATTTATTACTTGTTTCGCCAAAAATAAAAATTTTTTCAAACATAACAAATAAATTAGTTATTTATTTTAATTATTCCAATTAAAAAACAAATTATTTAAGATAATTAAGTTAAATACTTGAT
>CAUSFO010000063.1:0-9993 GCA_963530895.1 uncultured Flavobacteriaceae bacterium
ACCTTTTGAGTGAAGTATAAAAGAGGATGCTATTATCACGATTTTCATCTTGCTCTATTAAAATATAGTTAGCAAAGCCTTCCACAAGATAACGATACTGATAAGGAGTTTCCGTTCCACACCCTATTTTTTCTAATATCCCTTGTAGAATTTCTTCAGCGTATTTTTCTGCTGTATTCATTTCTATTTTTTCAGCAAATACACATTCTGATATACCTTTCTTATCTCATCTCTCACTTCCATGAGCGCAAAGCCCAATAGGTTTTTGCCACGCCACGAGGCAATGTTATGAGCTTTCTCATTCTCTTTGCCAAAGCCTATCCCCCAAATGGTATCGAGTGGACTCGCTTCTACCAGTATTTTATCGCCTGTAGAGAGCAAAAAGTCCATCATTTCCTTATTCTGAGTGAATTTGTAGTAATTCCCATTCAGTACGATACTATATTTAGCTTTATCCCACACCTCAGCGTCAAAATTCCGCACTTTCCTGCCTAAAGCCCTCATCAGCTTAGGGTCAGAAGTGTTCATGATTTCTTCCCTAACTTCTTCATCACCAAACAAACGGGCTTTTTCAGCCATCATATACTGCTCAGCACAGGAATATTTATCTCCATCGACATAAAAAGGCGAAGGCTGCCATTGCCCTAAACAAGACTCATCTACGGCATTAGCATTGGGTTTCCAAAAGAAGATGAATTTGAGTTTCTTTGGAGAATTGATAAAAGTTTTTTTGGAGTATTTATAAGCGCCTTTGGGCTGCCAAAGCGGAACACCCTCGTAGTAATAGTCCTCTTCATTATCCAGCCTGTCTTCTATTTCCAAATCATTCACTGCCCAGTTATTATAATGCCAGAAGCAAGGATAAGGGAAAAGCGTTTGGTACTCTCGCTGTTGTTCAGGCGAGAGAGTTTCATACCAATTCCAAAAATCACATTTATAATCTTCGCCAGCGCCCATACGCCAGCCCATAGAAAACTCAGAAAGGGCAGGGTATTCTATCCACTGCGGTGCCATAAGTTTGATATTTTTTTTCATTTTTAAATCTAATTTTTTTATTCCATTAACTAATTCTTCCCCATTTGTTTTTGCCTTTGTATTGTTTTATATAGTAGTTTTTCAGGGCTTGGTGCTGTTCCTGCTGGAGCGAAGGGTCAGCACGAAGGAGCGCCTCTACGGTATCTTTTGCCGCCTTGATGATGTGTCCGTCTTGGGCTAAATCCAGCCGTTTGAAATCCACCACGCCGCTTTGCTGGGTGCCGAGGATATCGCCTGGCCCGCGGAGTTTCATATCCACTTCGGAAATTTTAAAGCCATCGTTGGTCTCGCACATGGTTTTTATTCGGGTTCGGCTGTCGGAAGACATTTTATCCGAGGTCATCAGGATGCAGTAGCTCTGCTCGGCGCCTCTTCCCACTCTTCCTCTTAGCTGGTGGAGCTGGGAAAGCCCGAAACGCTCGGCGCTTTCTATAATCATCACAGAGGCATTGGGAACATTCACACCGACTTCTATCACCGTAGTGGCGACCATAATATTCGCCTTTCCTGAAGCGAAATACTGCATCGCCTCATCTTTTTCCTGTGGTTTCATCTTTCCATGAAGCATGGTAACGGCATAGTCTGGGTAAGGGAACGCCTCGGAAACCCGCTCAAAACCGCCCATCAAGTTTTCATAATCCAAAGCCTCACTTTCCTCTATCAAAGGATAAACGAAATAGACCTGTCTGCCCTTATTGATTTCATCTTTGGCAAAACGAAATACCGAGTTTCTGTCCTTTTCTCGCCGATGAGCTGTGATGATGGGCTTTCTTCCCATAGGGAGTTCATCTATCACGGAAACATCCAAATCCGAGTAAAAACTCATCGCCAGCGTTCTTGGAATAGGCGTGGCGGTCATGATGAGAATATGCGGCGGAATTTTATTTTTCATCCAAAGTTTTGCCCTTTGTTCCACTCCGAAACGGTGCTGTTCATCGATGATGGCAAGACCGAGGTTTTTGAATTTGACCTTGTCTTCCAGCACGGCATGGGTGCCTACTAAAATATGAAGCGTTCCGTTTTCTAGTTCCGAATGAATGATTTTTCGTTCAGCGGCTTTGGTAGAACCTGTTAAAAGTCTGATGTTTACGCCCGTTCCGAAAAGCGCCTCGGAAAGGCTGTTGAAATGCTGCTGCGCCAAGATTTCCGTAGGAGCCATCATACAGCTTTGGAAACCGTTGTCTATCGCTATCAGCATCGAAAGCAGTGCCACCATGGTTTTCCCAGAGCCTACATCTCCCTGCAGAAGGCGGTTCATCTGTATAGGGAGCCTCATGTCGTTTCGGATTTCTTTTAAAACTCTTTTTTGGGCATTGGTAAGCTCAAAAGGCATTCTGTTTTGATAAAAATCATTAAAAAAATCGCCCACCAAAGGGAAGGGATTTCCTACTGCCGATGTCTTATTGTATTGTTTTTTCAAGGCATAGCCGAGCTGGAAGAAGAATGCTTCCTCGAATTTCAGCCGTCTGTCCGCCTGTTCAAATGCCGAAGTATCTTTAGGAAAATGAATATTGACAAAGGCTTCCTGTCTTCCCATGAGCTTGAGCAACCGGAGTAGGCTTTGTGGCAGATTTTCCTGCACAAGTCCTGTGACATGCCTAAGAATATGCGCTTGGATGCCTTGGAAAAATTTTTGATTGAGCCCTCGTTTTGTGATTTTCTCACTACTCGGATAGATAGGGCGAAGTCTGAGTTCTTTCTCTCGTTTTTCTTCCAGTTCTATCTCTGGATGCGCCATAGAAAACTGCTGTCCGAAGAGGCTGACCCTCCCGAAGATGTAGAGCTCTTTATTGAGTGGAATCTGGTCTTTCAGCCACTGGGAGTATTGGAACCAAACCAAATCCAAAGCGCCTGTCTCGTCGCGGAACTTCGCGGAAAGTCTTTTTTGTCCTCTGCCGTAGGTGATTTCTTTTAAATCATAAATCCTTCCTTTTAGCTGGATTTCTACATTTTCTTCCTTTAAATCTGCTGCTTGGTAGATTTTACTTTTATCCAAATACCGCAGAGGGAAGAAATAGAGAAAATCCTCCACGGTAGAAATTCCCAAAACATTTTTAATCAGTTTGGAGCGTTCAGGGCCGATGCCTTTTAGATATTCTATGGGAGTAGATAAATCCAAAATGCGTTAGTATGCTCTTTCTTTATTACCTTCAAAGAAATTGATGTAAGCTCTATTCACCACTCTGTTTCCGCCAGCAGTAGGGTAGTCACCAGTGAAATACCAGTCACCGAGGTTTTTCGGGCAGGCTTTGTGTAGGTTTTCTACGCTTTGGAAGATGATTTCCACAGGGCAGTTCATTTCTTCAGGAACTAAAAGTTCAGTTATTTTAGCTGAAATTTCTTCATCAGAAAAAGGCGCATAGATTTCTTTGACATAGTTAATGACTTGGGAATCTTCTAAATCCACTTGAGATTTACATTTTTCATAAACTTCCTTTATGATATGGTCAGAACCTCTTTCTTTGTGCAGTTCTAAAGCCGCCTCGAAGGCCACCAAATCCTCCAAACGAGCCATGTCTATACCATAGCAGTCAGGGTAGCGGATTTGTGGAGCAGAGGATAGAACGATTATTTTTTTCGGATTCAAACGATTTAGAATTCGTAAAATACTGTTTCTCAGTGTAGTTCCTCTTACGATACTGTCGTCTATAATGACCAGATTGTCAATGTTTTTTCGGACAGAACCGTATGTAATGTCATAAACATGGGCTACCAAATCATTTCGGCTGCTGTCTTCCGTGATGAAAGTACGGAGTTTAGCATCCTTTATTGCTACTTTTTCGGTTGTAGGGTGAAGGGACAAGATTTCCTCCAATTTTTCCTCTGAAATATTGTTTCCTAATTTTAGGATTTGTTTTTTCTTGTATTCATTCAGATGGGCATCAGCCTCTTCTATTAGCCCATAAAAAGAGGTTTCTGCGGTGTTCGGAATGTAGGCAAAAACCGTGTTTTTCAGGTCTTCATCTACGGAATTTAGAATTTTTGGGAAGAGAAGGGCTCCCAGTTTTTTTCTTTCTTGATAAATTTCCTTGTCGCTGCCTCGTGAGAAATAAATTCTCTCAAAAGAGCAAGCCTTGTAGGGCAGGGCAGGGAGGATTTTTTCTATGGAAACATTTCCGTTTTTCTTGATAATGATGGCAGAACCAGGGTTTAGCTCTGTAATTTGCTCAAAATCAAGATTAAATGCAGTCTGGATAACTGGCCTTTCGGAGGCTACAACTACGATTTCATCATCTTTATAGTAGTATGCTGGACGGATACCCGCAGGGTCTCTGATTACAAAGGCATCGCCATGTCCTATGATTCCAGACATAGCATAGCCGCCGTCCCATATGTATGCAGATTTTTTGAGGATTTTTGCTACATCCAGTTGGTTTGGGATTTCTGCCGCAGCATCTTTTTTGGAGTAGCCTTCAGCTTTTAGTTTTTGGTATAGGTTTTCAACTTCGGTGTCTAGGAAATGCCCTATTCTCTCCATGATGGTCACTGTATCGGTCTGCTCTTTCGGGTGCTGGCCGAGTTCTACCAATTTTTGGAAAAGCTCTTTGGAATTGGTCATATTAAAATTCCCAGCCACGATGAGGTTGCGGTAAATCCAGTTGTTTTGTCGAAGAAAAGGATGAACACTTTCTATGCTGTTTTTCCCAAAAGTTCCATAGCGGACATGCCCTAAAAATACATTCCCAATGTATGGAAGCAGGTGTTTATGGGCTTCTGTGTCATTTTTTATTTCTGGATTTTCTTTTAGAATTTCGCTGATTCTGGTATTGATTTGATTGAAAATATCCTGTATCGGCTGGCTGGCATTAGAACGGATACGGCTGATGTATCTTTCGCCGGGCTGCATGTCAAATTTTACGCTAGCCAGTCCTGCACCATCCTGCCCGCGGTTATGCTGTTTTTCCAGCATCAGATACATTTTATTGATACCATAAAAAGGAGTTCCGTATTTTTCTTTGTAGTACTCCAAAGGTTTTAACAGACGAAGCATCGCAATGCCGCATTCATGCTGTAAGTGGTCGCTCATAGTTATATTTTGTTTTTATTTAAAAATCTTCCGTAAAAATACTAAAAAAAACTAAAGTTGGGATTTTATTTCCCAATCATGCTTTTGATTTTATTGAGTTTCATCAGGGCTTCTATCGGTGTCAGAGTATTGATGTCTATTTGGGTAAGTTCTTCTCTGATGCTCTCTAAAGCAGGGTCATCCAGCTGAAAGAAAGAGAGCTGAAGATTTTCCTCCGTCACTCGTTTTATGTTCCCCGTGTTCTGGTTTTGGCTTCGGCTGTCTTCTAAGGTTTTTAGAATTTCTTTTGCCCTATTGACTACCTTTGTAGGCATTCCAGCCAGTTTGGCTACATAGATACCAAAGCTGTGCTCACTGCCTCCTGCGACTAGTTTTCTTAGGAAAATCACATTATTTTTGTTCTCCTGTATAGCGATGTGATAGTTTTTAATTCGGCTAAAACTATTCTGCATTTCATTGAGCTCGTGATAGTGAGTCGCAAATAGCGTTTTTGGCTGTGTAGGGTGCTGGTGGAGGTATTCCGCAATAGCCCAAGCGATGGAAATCCCGTCATAAGTGGAAGTTCCTCGCCCGATTTCATCTAACAGAATGAGGCTTCGCTCTGTGATGTTGTTCAGAATGTTGGCAGATTCGTTCATTTCCACCATGAAGGTGGATTCTCCAGCCGAAATGTTGTCCGATGCTCCCACACGGGTAAATATCCTGTCCAGAACTCCTATTTTGGTGTGTTTTGCAGGAACAAAACTACCAATCTGCGCTAAAAGACAGATGATGGCAGTCTGTCTCAGAACTGCTGATTTACCAGACATGTTGGGACCTGTGACCATCATAATCTGCTGGGAATCTCTGTCAAGGAAAATATCATTTGGAATGTATTTTTCGCCCAGAGGCAGGGATTTTTCTATTACAGGGTGTCTTCCTTCTTTGATGTTTATTGCAAAATCCTCATTTATAATCGGTTTAGTATAGTTTTCTGCTATCGCAAGTTCCGAAAGTCCTACTGCGCAGTCTATTTCTGCAATGATTTTAGAATTGTTTTGAATGGTGTCAATATGCACGAGAACCTGCTCTTCTATTTTTTTGTAGAGCAAATGTTCCAGCTGGGCGATTTTTTCCTCAGCTCCCAGTATCTGTGATTCGTATTCTTTTAGTTCTTCTGTGATGTACCGCTCTGCATTGACTAAAGTTTGTTTTCTTATCCAGTTTTCAGGAACTTTGTCTTTATGCGTGTTTCGGACTTCTATGTAATATCCGAAAACATTATTGAAATCTATTTTTAAACTTGAAATTCCCGTTCTTTCGCTCTCGCGCTGGCACATTTCATCCAAATAGGATTTTCCGCTGTAGAGGAGGTTTCTCAGTTTGTCCAGTTCTTCGGAAACGCCTTCTTTGATTACATTTCCTTTGTTTATATTTACAGGAAGCTCCTCGTTTAGGTGACTTTGGAGATAATCAATGAGTTCCTTATGGCTGTGCAGAGGCGAAACCCAAGCCAAAGCATCTGGATAAGGCAGCAGCAGTTCCTTTATTTTTTCAATGCTTATCAAACTATTTCGGAAATTCCCGAGTTCTTTTGGCGAAATTCTCTCTGCAGCAAGTTTTCCCAGTAGTCGGTCTAGGTCAGAAATAGATTTTAGAAGGTCGTGAATATTGTATTTTAGATTTTCTTCTTTGTTAAAAAACTCTATAAGAGAAAGTCTTCGGTTGATTTCGTTTACGGATTTCAGCGGAAGAATCATTCTCCTTCTCAGCAGTCGTCCTCCCATAGGCGTGGTCGTGCGGTCTATGATGTCCAGAAGGCTTTTGCCTTCACTATGGTTGGAATGAATGATTTCCAAATTTCTAAGTGTAAAGCCATCCATCATCAGATAATCATCCTGCGGAATATTTTGTATTTTGGTAATGTGCTGAATGAGAGCATGATGGGTGTCTTCCACTAAATAGGCAAAAATAGCACCAGCCGCCGTGATTGCTAATGGAAATTCCTCTATGCCGTAGCCTTTCAGCGATTTTGTTTTAAAATGATTGGTAAGTTTATCATAAGCAAAAGGATACTGATAAGCCCAGTCTTCCAGAGCGAAAGAGTTTCTGTCTTTTATTCTGTTTGGAAGTTCGGTTTTTCGCTGATAGATAATTTCACTAGGGCTGAAGGTATGGATGATGTGCATCAACTTATCCGAATTTCCTTCCGAAACAAGGAATTCTCCTGTGGAAATGTCCACCAGAGCCATGCCATATTTCTCTTTTTCACGATGGATAGACAGCAGAAAATTATTCTCTTTGGTAGTGAGAATCTGCTCATTAAAAGTAACTCCCGGCGTAACCAGCTCTGTAACGCCTCTTTTTACGATGCCTTTGGTCATCTTTGGGTCTTCCAGCTGGTCACAGATTGCGACACGCAGTCCAGCACGAACCAGTTTGGGAAGGTAGGAATTCAGGGAGTGGTGAGGAAAACCAGCCAGCTCAGTATGGGAACCGCCGTTATTTCTCTTTGTGAGAACAATGCCCAAAATCTGGGAAGTTCGCACAGCATCCTGCCCAAAGGTTTCGTAAAAATCCCCCACACGAAAGAGCAGGACAGCATCTGGATATTTAGCTTTGATGCTGTTGTACTGAGCCATCAGCGGAGTTTCTTTTTGTGTCGTTTTTGCCATAAAGTGAAAATAGATTTAAGGGAACAAAATTAAAGAAGATTTCAATAAAATTTTGTTAAAAAAGTATTATTTTTGTGCAAATTTAAACTTTTAGGGCTAAAAAAGATATTATATGCGGGTATATGATAACAAGCACTGGATATCCATACTGCTGAGTATACATAAATCAGACTCACTAAAAACCTTGAGGTCAGGGATGATTGCCATGGCTGTGTATGCGGCAATAGTGGCTTTTTTGGAGATAGAATATTTTAAAATAGACAAGGATTCTTCGATTAGAAATATTTCCCTCATCCACACACTGCTGGGTTTTGTCTTGTCGATGCTTTTGGTTTTCAGGACTAATACCGCCTATGACCGCTGGTGGGAAGGGCGAAAACTTCTGGGAAGAATGGTAAATGACTCCCGAAATCTTGCTGTTAAACTCCATACCATGCTGGACATAGCGGACACCGAAAATAGAGACTTTTTTCAGAAATATCTTTGTTTTTTTCCTCACTTGCTCAGCAGACATTTGTCCAAAAAATCCACTAAAATGGAACTGGCACAAGATCAGCATCATACTGAAGTAGAACAGCTTCCGCATCCGCCTAATGCGCTGATTTGGAGGATACAAGAGAGAGTTCAGAAATTATATAAAGAAGGTAAAATATCGGGAGAGCAGATGCTGCTGCTGGACTATCATGTCAGAGGGTTTTTGGAAGTCTGTGGCGGCTGCGAAAGAATCAAAAACACACCAATTCCTTATTCTTATTCATCTTTTACAAAGAAATTTATCGTTATTTATGTGATTACTCTTCCTATCGCCTATTCTATGAGTATAGGGTATCTTATGGTATTTCTTACTGTTTTCGTTTTCTATGTGCTGATGAGTATGGAGGTGCTGGCAGAGGAGATAGAGGAACCGTTTAATAATGATGAAAACGACCTTCCTATGGAGCTGATAGCTCAGAATATAGAGAAGAATGTAATTCGTATTTTCAGTGAATCCTAAAAAATAATTATTTTGGTTCAGAAACTTAAATTAGAAGAACTGGGGAGGATAGATGTAGAAACATTTAAACAAAGTTCTAAAACTCCACTGGTTATAGTCCTTGATAATGTGCGCAGTATGCATAATGTAGGAGCGGTATTTCGTACAGCAGACGCTTTTTTGGTAGAAAAAATCTTACTCTGTGGGATCACTCCACAGCCGCCGCATAGAGAAATCCATAAGGCTGCACTAGGAGCTACGGAAAGCGTGGATTGGGCTTATTTTGAGTCCGTTACGGAGGCTTTACAAAGCATAAAATCAGAAGGGTATAGCGTAGTAGGTGTGGAGCAAACTACTGGAAGCCAAATAATTACGGAATTTGACTTTGCGAAGAGTCAAAAATACGCATTGGTTCTTGGTAATGAGGTGGAGGGCATCAGTGATGAGGTTCTTCCGCTCTGTGATGACTTCTTGGAGATACCTCAGCTGGGGACTAAACACTCTCTAAATGTGAGTGTTTGTGGTGGAATTGTGATGTGGGAATTTTTTAAACACTTGAAATAAATTGGGACAGGATACGCCTACTTTTCTGATTTATTCCCTGCATTTTCTTTTGATAATGTTCACCATTTCGGTGGCAGTTTTTCAAAAGGAAATTAGATATAAAAAACTGATTTATAGTATTTTATCGGTTTTTTATGCGTGTTTTTTGTATTTGCAGATTTCGTCCATCATAGAGAATGAGACTACACTGAGAATCATTACTCATACTAAGCTCAATATCAGCTATATACTGTTTTCTTTGGTGTGTTTTCTTTTGCTGATAAATAGAGGAAAACTTGCTTTTTATTTTTGGCTCATTGCCGGAGTTCAGAGCATATTGTATTATCTCTCGTTTAATCTGACAGGAACAGGCTTTAATGAAAGTATTCCATTTCACCTGAAAACAGGCATTAAAGGGGCAGGAATAGGGGATTTTTATAAACTTATCATAGACATCTCTTTATTGGTGGCTTTATTCGTTTTTTCAGCGTTTTTTTGCTTTAAAAATTTTATTAAAAAAGAAACAAAACAGAAAACCATCAACGCTAAAATTCCAGTGTTTTTGATGCTGGTTTTATTGGTGTTTAATCCTTTAAACTATGATATTTACCAAACTTATAAAGTGGTAGATGAAGACCCGAAATTTTTGTTTAAAGACAATTACCAGCCTCCGAAACAGCCCATAAAAAACGAAACGAAGTATAATCTGGTTTGGATTTATGCAGAGGCTTTTGAGCGGATATACCTCAATCAAGAAATTT